>JBBTJH010000138.1:0-13012 GCA_038059555.1 Pseudomonadota bacterium
TCGATAAATCTAGGCGCGACGAGCAGCGGCGAACGCGATTATCTCTCCCTTCGCCTTGAACGCGACGGCGACGCGCTCGACACCAAGCTCACCTTGAAATCAGATGGCGATGGCGCGATTGCCGCCATGGCGCGCCTCGGCGGCCCGGTTTTCATCGACGCGGCCGGCGGCGGACCGCTCTCCGATTACAAGCTGAATTTCAAATCGACGCTCGGCGCCTATGGACAGTTCGACGGCGTCCTCTCAAGCAATTTTGAAAAGCTGGAAGAAATCTCGTTCGCATTGACCGGTGCGCTTGGCGATCGGCTGACGAACACCGCGAACATCATCGGCAGCAAAGCATCTCTCGAAGGCGCGTTCGCGCCGCTCGGCGATGGCGGCGAATTGCGCGTCGCGCGTTTTACGTCCGCTCTTGGCGCCGTCTCTGGTACCGCGCGCTGGCGCAATCGCGGCGCCGCCCTCGACACGGTGCTGGTGAAAGCGTCCGCAACTCTCGATCCCGGCTGGCGGCCCGATCTTCGTCCCTATATCGGCGACAAGATCAGCGTCGATGGCGAAATTCGCCCGCGAGATGGCGCTTACATTGCGAGCGGAAACGTCAGCGCTTCCTATTTCGATGGCGTGCTGAAGAACGTAGAAACCGATCTTCGGCTTTACGCGCGCGGCCCCGCGAGCGCCTCCTTGAAATCGAACGCGGCGTTGCCGGAGGGGCTCTCCTCCGGCGCCGACGTCTCGGGCGAGTTTTCCCTTTTGTTTGGCGATCGCATCGAAGGGAAACCGGTCACTTTGAAAACCGCCTCTGGCGGGACGTTCGCAGGCGAGGCGCGCTACGAATTCGATACACGCGCGTTTGCAATCAAGGGCGACGCTGCGGCGCCGCCGGAAATGATTTCCGCCGTCAACTCCAGACTTGCCGCGAAGAATAACGCGAGCGGCGTTGTCGATATCAAGGGAACGCCCGAGAAATTCGCCGGTACGATTGCCGCCATCCTTCCGCCGATGCTTTTCGACGGCAAAAAAATTCCCGCCGCGCGCGCCTCTCTCGCCTTCGCCGACGCGCCCGTCTCCCCTGCGGGACAAATATCCGCACGAGCGATCGACGGCTCGCTGCGTCTTAACGCGAATTTCGCGCGCGCCGCGGATGGCGCCTTGCGCGCCGGCAATATCGACTATGCGGGCGCCGAATTCGCGTTGAAGGGAAATGCTGCGCTCCTCGCCCATGGTTCGGGACTTGATCTCGATCTCGCCTATCGCGGCACAGGCGGCGCTGAACCATTCCCCGGCGTTCCGCTCGCCGGAGATTTCACCGTCAAGGGCGCGATCGCGCGCGGCGCGGCGGCAAACCTTTTGTCGATCAAGTCGGGCTCGCTCTCGTCCGGCAAGTGGTCGATCATGGGGCTTGCAGCGACGGCCGAAGGCCCCTCGCGCAAGATCGCCCTCAAAGCGTCGGCGTCAGCCTTGACGATCAACGGCGCCGCGCCCGCCGAAAAAATCGCGGCGGCCGCGCTCCTCGATTTTGACAAATCGCTGGACCTGACGCTGAACGCCCTCACGGCCGATCTTTACGGCGCGCCTGTAAAACTCTCCGCGCCTGCGCGCCTCACATTTGAGAACGGCGTCAACGTTGAAAATTTCCGCGCCTCGGTCGGGCGGCTTGGGTCGCTGGCGATTGACGGGTCAACGTCCAAAACACGCTGGCGCGCCAAAATCGCCGCGCGCCGGGCGCCGATTGTCAGCGCCGCGTCGGTTCTCGATCTCGATCTTGATCTCGATACGGATCGAAAATCGCCGGCGACCGGCGCTTTTACCCTCTCCTCGCTTCTGACAAAAACTGAAAACACGAGCGTATCGGGCCGCATCGGCTGGAACGGGCAAAAGATCGCCCTCACGAGCGACGAGAAGTCGGCGGCGCTCGATTTCAACATATTTCTTCCCGCCAAATTGCAGCGCTCGCCCGCCGTCAGCATGGTGACGGAAGGCGCGATCGGCGGCGACGCGCGCTTTGAAGGCCGCGTCGAAACGCTCGCCGGCTTCCTTCCCGCCGCCCTGCAGTCAATCGAAGGCGCGCTCAGCTTTAACGGACACGCCTCCGGTACGCTTGCCGAGCCGAAACTCTCCGGCGATCTTGCCCTCTCTAACGGCGCCTTCACGGAGCTCTCGACCGGGCTCAGCATCGTCAATATTGAGGCGACTGCGCGCGCGGAAAGCGCCCTCACCGGCACCCGCATCGATTTTAAATCGACCGGAAGCGGCGTCGGCCAGAAAGAAAAAACCATCTTCGCCGATGGGATAGTTGCAATCGGCAAAGAGCGGCGCCTCTCCTCAAAGATCGCCCTCAAGGGCGCGAAGCTGACCGCCGGCCCCGTCACCGAAGTTGAGGCTTCCGGCGAGATCAATTTAGCGGGGCCGTTCAGCGATCTCCTCGCGAAGGGCGATATTACGGTCAGAAGTCTTGATGCGCGCGTCTTCACGCCGGAGACGACGGGTCTCGTCGATATCAATGTCGTGCGGCTGAACGGCGACGGCGCGCCGGCGGTCGCCGCTGACGCGGAACCGCAAGCCGCGATCGCCTATGCAATCCACATCACGGGCGACGACAGGATCCATATTCGCGGGCGCGGGCTTGAGAGCGAGTGGCGCGCCTCGGTCGATATTGCGGGCCGGGCGGAGGCGCCTGTCGTCCTCGGCTCGATGACGATGAAGAACGGCGAAATCGCTTTCGCCGGGCGGCGCTTCAACATGACCAAGGGCGAGATCTCCTTCGACCGGCTGTCGACCAACAACCCGACCCTTGATCTTCGCGCCGAGCGCGAAACGAAATCTGGAACGCAAACCGCCATCCTGATCGAGGGACGCGCGCGCGCGCCGAAAATCTCCCTCACCTCGACGCCTGCTCTGCCGCAAGAAGACATCATGGCGCTCATTTTGTTCGACAAGCCGGCGAGCGAGCTTTCTGCAATTGAATCGCTGCAGGTCGCCGAAAGCCTTGCCGAGCTTGGCGGCATCGGCCCTTTCGGCGGCAACGGCCTCACCGGCTCAGCGCGGCAGGCGCTCGGCCTCGACCTTCTCAATGTCGACATCGATCAGGCCGACAGCGCCGCAAGCTCATTGACCGTCGGGAAATACGTCGCCGACGGCCTCTTCGTCTCCGCAACGCAAGACGCGCGCGGCGAGAACGGATCGGTCAGGATCGAATACGAAATCGACCAGTCCTTCACGGTCGAAACCGAACTGCGCCAGGACGGCGACCAGAAGGCGTCGGTCAACTGGAAGCACGATTTTTGAGGGTGAAGCGGTTTACTCTGGCGCTATCTGAAGCGATCATCGTCCGGTCGCCTTCGACTTGTCGGCGTATCGGGCGCGAGTGAAATCCCGGCGAAACAACAGGGGAGTTTAAAGATGCAGATAACGGAATATGATCGCGGCTTTAAAGACGGCCTGCGCTGGGCGATCACTTTTGTACATAATCAGGCTTCGGAAATGAACGACATCCGCGCGCGAGACATTTTGAACACTGCAGCTTTCCACCTTGGCGTTGAGGGCGGCAATGCCCTCCCCGAAGGGATGACGCCGGGGGGATCGAAGCGGCTGCAAAGCGTCACTCCGCCGGAGTAAAGGCAGGCGCGCTCAGCGCGCCAGTGGTAGCGGGAGGCAGAATTGAACTGCCGACCTCAGGGTTATGAATCCTGCGCTCTCACCAACTGAGCTATCCCGCCGGGTCCGGTTTGGAGGCGCCGTCTATACCGGCACTCCCGGAGGGTCGCAAGGCCGAGCCCAAGGGTCACTCGCTGACCCGGCGGCGCTCGTCTTTTGTGGGTTCTGGCGGCACAATCCGCGCGATCAGGCCGGTTTTTGGGAAGGGCGCCACCACAACGCGCCGGAGGCTGTGCCAGCCGCCGCCGAGCAGGACCATCGCCCCGCCCATGACGAGCAGCGTCACCGCGGCCGTCCACCCGCCGGAGAGCCCGACCTTGGAGATCAGATAGCCGGCGGCGATCAGCGCGTAGAGAAGACCCGCGACCAGCAGTGCGCGGCGATTGATGAGCAGCGAGACGAAAGCGAAGACGAAGACGACGATCAGCGTCACGACGGCCGCGCCGCTTGAATTCTGCGTCAGCATGTCGGCCCCGACAGTCATCCCCAACACGGAGTTGAGGATCAGCGGCGCCGCAAACAAATGCAGCCAGAAGCCATTGTCGGAAATCCGGGTTTTCCGCTCCGGGTCTCTGGCGTCGAAATAAACGCCGAGCAGGAAGACGAAGACGCCGGCCGCGAGCTGCGCCGGCTGCATCAGCTCCTGGGCTTTGTCCGGCCATAGATAGAACGCCCCGGCGACGCCGACCGACGCCAGCGAATAGCCAAAAACGCCCATCGCAAAAGGAAGGCGCATCCGCAGATAAAACGCAAAGATCGCCGCAGTCGACACGCCGAGCACGACGAGGAAGAATTCAGACGCCTGCCGGATCGCGCCGGCAATTCCGGCGCTGTCGAGATCGTCGAAAAACGCCTTGTCGAGATTGAGGATCGCGCCATAAGCGGCGCCCGCGCCAACGAAAAAGAATATGTTGAACGCCATGAAGATCACGATCGACGGCAAGAAGAGCCGCCGTCCGCGCGCGAAGAATTCCGCCATCATCCACATGACCGCCGCATCGATCGCCGCCGCGCCGGCGATCAGCGTCAGCGTATGATGAAACGCCGCGCCGCCCTCTTGCGCTGTCGCCTTCACCATCGGCGCGAGGATCATTACAGTGGCGATCCCAAGACCGCCGGCGAACATCAAGATGCCGAGGCTCAAAAACACATCATGAAAATTGCGGATGAAGCGCAGATCCTCTTCGCCCGGCAAAGATTGCGCGGCGACGGCTCGCGGCTGAATGCTTTCTGTCATGGGGACCCCTCCCGTTTCGGGAAGGCTAGCATGGGGATCAAGGAAGAGCGAGGGAGGCCGCAAAATCGCCGATCGCGAGGCACGAGGTAAGCCCCGGCGATTCCATCGCGTAAAGGCCGATATAGCCCTTCGTTCCGTGCTGCGCCTCGCCATAGATGAGGAAGTCGCCTTCCTCGCCGGGTCCTGTCGCTTTCGGCCGTTGCCCGGCATAGCCGGGGTTGAGGCGCTCAGGGTCGATATCCGGCCAGAAGCGCGACACGTCGCGCACAAAAGCTTGAAGCCGCGACGCGTCCACCGTGTAATCGCCGAGCGGCGCGTCCCATCTGATGTCCGGGCCCAGCCGCGCCTGTCCGCCGAGATCGCGCGTATAATGTACGCCCTGACTATCGGCAGTGTGCAGAGGATAGATGAGCCGCGAAAACGGCGCCTTGCCGGAATAAGTGAAATACTGGCCCTTCGCGGGGCGAAGCGCGGGAATGAATTTGGGATCGAGGCCGGCGATCGATCGCGCAATCTGGTCCGCATAAAGTCCGCCGGAATTGACGACCAGGCTCGCGCACAGCGTCATCGCGCCCTCCCCGCCGACATCGAGCTCAATGCCTTCCGCCGTGACGCGCCCGCCCGTCACCGGCGACAGCAAGGAGAGAACGCCGCCGGCGTTTTCAAGATCGCCGAGCATCGAGAGCATCAAGGCGTGGCTGTCGATGATGCCGGTCGAGGGGGAGCGAAGCGCCGCGACGCAGCGAAGGCCGGGCTCTAACCGGACCGCCTCTTCCCCTGAAATCAGCGTCAGATCGTCAACGCCGTTCGCCGCCGCAGTCGCACGGATGGCGCCCAGTTTTACCGCCTCCTCAGCGCGCGTTGCGACAATCAGCTTTTCGCAGGCCGAATGATTGACGCCGCGCTCGGCGCAATAGGCATAGAGTTTTTTCTTCCCCTCAACGCAAAGCTTCGCGCGAAGGCCGCCGGGCCGGTAATAAATTCCGGCGTGGATGACTTCGGAATTTCGCGCGGAAGTTTCCGTGCCGAAAGCGTCCAGCTTTTCAAGAACGATCACCTCGCGCCCGGCAAGTGCGAGCGCGCGGGCGACGGCAAGGCCGATGACGCCTGCGCCGATGACAACGGCGTCAACGCGCTCGGCCATCGGGTCAGTCCGTCGTTGCGACCCATTTCGGGTCGTCCTGGACTTCGCGCTCGAATTTCAGGAATTCGTAATAACCGCAGCGGGACTGCGTCGGGAAATCGCGGCAGATCTGCGGGCGGCCTTCGTATATGGTGCAGGTGCGCTTTTTCTGATCGAGAAACATGCACGCCGTGCCGAAATGCTTGTCGTCTTGATGTTTCAAAACGCGCGGGTTTTCCTTGTCGCCCTTTTTGGTGAATTTCTTCGCCGCCTGCGCTTCCGTCAGCTCATGGTGCTTGGCGAGCCGCTTCACGTCCCGCTTGGTCACCGGAATGTGCGTGTACGTACAGCAATAGGCGACGCATTTTAGGCAATCATACTGTTTCTTCGCCATGGAGCCCTCGTCGTCAGTCAAAATTCGCGTCGGTACTGGACGAAACCGCCGCCCGACGCAAGCAGGTCATAGGCCCCCGGTTTTCGCGATCCACCCGCCGCCAAGGACGCGGTCATGCGCGGCCTCGGGCGAGTAAAAGACACAGGCCTGCCCCGGCGCGACGCCTTCCTCCGGCTCATCGAGCTCGACGCCTAGCGCCCCATCCCAGTAGAGCCGGGCGAGCCTCGGCGGCCGGGTCGAGCGGACTTTTACCGCGACAGCGGCGCCCGACCGCGCCGCAGTCTCGATATCGCCATCGCCGATCCACGACAGTTCTTTGAGGCGAATGCGCTTCACCATCAACGCCTCGCGAGGCCCGACGATGACGCGCCGCCGGTCAGCTTCAAGGCGAACGACAAATAACGGCTCGCCGGTCGCAACGCCAAGGCCGCGCCGCTGTCCGACCGTGTAGTGAATGACGCCGGGGTGGGTCCCCATGATCGCGCCGTCGACATGAACGATCTCGCCGGGCTCAGCCGAGCCGGGGCGAAGACGCTCGACGACCGAGGCGTATTTTCCTTCGGGCACGAAACAGATGTCCTGGCTGTCGGGTTTTTCCGCGACGACCAACCCAAACTCGCCCGCGATGCGGCGGACGTCGTCCTTCGGCATCTCGCCAAGCGGAAAGCGCAGGAAGGAGAGCTGCGCGCGCGTCGTCGAGAACAGGAAATAGCTTTGATCGCGGCTCGCGTCTTTGGCGCGGCGCAGTTCCGCGCCCGCCGGTCCCTCGACGCGGCGAATGTAATGACCGGTCGCCATCGCGGCGCCGCCAAGATCGCGCGCGACATCCATCAGATCGCGAAATTTGACCCGCTCATTGCAGCGCACGCACGGGATCGGCGTCGCGCCCGCAAGATACGTATCGGCGAAATCTTCCATAACGCTCGCGGAAAAGCGATCTTCATAGTCGAGAACATAATGCGGAATGCCGAGGCGCTGCGCGACATTGCGCGCGTCCTCGATATCTTGCCCGGCGCAGCAAGCGCCTTTTTTCTGGATAGCGACGCCATGATCGTAAAGCTGCAAGGTGACGCCGACCGCGTCATAGCCCGCATGTTTGACGAGAGCCGCCGTCACTGAGCTGTCGACCCCGCCGGACATGGCGACGACCACCCGCGCCCCGGCCGGCAGGCCGAGGTCGATTTTCGGCGCGTCAAGCCGCGCGATATCCATAAGGTCCGTCATGGCGCGCGGAACATAGGGATCGCGCCCGCAAATATCCAGCGCCCTTGAAACGGGCCTCTTTTAGAGGAAATTCAGCAGCGACAGCTCGCTCGCCTGAGAGAGGGCCTGCGCCGCGGCTTCGATCGCGATGCGGTCCTGATTGAGGCGCGCGACGACTTCCGCAAGGTCCGCGTTTTCAAGCTTTGCCGCGACGATTTCCGCAAGATCCCGGCGCTCGACATTGCGGCTCCGCGCGTCTTCGGTCTGCCCCTGGGCGAGGCCGTTGAGGCCAAGCTCGCTATAGAGGCCGTCCGAAATTGCGTCGAGTTCGGTGATCTTCTGGGAAATAAAGGCGGTCTGCGCCGGGGTCAGCACGCCCGAAAACTGGCCGAGCGTCGCCGGCGCGTTGGCGAGTTCTTTCAGCGTCGCAAAAAGATCAGACGCAAGATCGAGAGCGGTCGCGCCGCCGTCAACAGTCGTTCCCTCTTCGACCGCAAGGCGCTGGCGCGCCGCAGTGACGAAAAGCGCATCGGTATTGCCTGCAGCGCCGATGTCGCTGATCGACTGCGCGGTCACCGGCGGCGTGGTTCCATCGACGCCGCCAAAAACATAGACGCCGCCAAGCTGCGTGTTGAGCGCGCCGATGATCCGCTGCGCTTCGGCGGCGATCCCGGGCGCGAGCAATTCGGCGCCGCCAGAGGCCAGCGCAACGACGAATTGCTGGCGAAGGGAGGCGACGCTCTCGGCGATTGTCGTCATGCCGGCTTCTTGCGTCTCCAAGCGGGACGAGGCGACGGCCGCCGCTTTTTCGTAGGCCGTTGCGCGTTCGAGGACGCCTTCCGAAGATAAAAGCTGGCCGGTTGCGACGCCGATGCCGCTGTAACGGTCGGAAATTTTTCCGGTTGAAAGCTGTATCTGCCGCTCCTGCGCGCCGGCTTGCGCACGCTGAAAGCTGCTAAGAAGAATTTGCTGGAAGCCAAGATCGGAGATGCGGGTCATAACGCGCCTTTAAATAATCTGCAGCAGCGACTGCCAAAGCTCATCGATCGCGGAGATGACGCGCGCATTGGCGCCATATGCGCGCTGATAAAGGATGAGGTTTGACAACTCCTCGTCCAGATTGACGCCGGAATCAGCGCTCGCCCGCGAATTAAGTTCCGACGCCAGCGCTTTGCTGGTTTGCGCCGCGAGATCCGCGTTGCGAGCGGCTGAGCCGATCTGAGCGATCGAGTCGGCGACCGCGTTTGCCTGCGGCGTTCCGGCGATGTTGGCCAGCAAAATCGCGCCAGAGCCGTCATTGGCGCCCGCAACGGCGCCGCCCGAAGGCCGCGCGATCGCAAAGCCCGCCGGATTGGCGAGGAGCGCGGGATCGACCGAAAAGACGCCGTTATTTTCAAGGATCAGCGCCTGCCCGGAGGGCGCGGTCGCGCCGGTCGCGACGTTTCCCGCATAGACATTGTTGAGCGCCGTCGCGATATCGCGCGCGGTCGTCTCGACCAGCGTTTGGAGGCGCGGCAACTCGACATTGCGGAGGGTCAAGAGCCCCGCGATCTCGCCGGAGCGGATGCCGGCGTTGATATCGCCGGAGACTTGCGACGCCGCGCCGCTGTCCGGATCGACCGTGGAAAGCGTGATCGCAGTCGGCGGCCCAGAGGAGACGCCAAGCGCCGAATAGCCCGCCGAATTCGCCAGAACATCGCCGCCAGCGGTCGTTACCTCGACGCGGCCGTCTTCGCTCCGCGTCACGTTAATCGAAAGATATGTCGATAATTCCGCGAGGCGCTGATCGATGAGGTCCCCGGCGCCGGCGCTATCCTGCGCCACCTGATTGAGCCGGTAGATATCTCCCAGCAACGCGTTGACGCGCGTCACGTCCGAGTTGAGCCGGCCGAGCGCGGCGTCGCTCTCGTCCGTAATGGCGGCGCCGGTGCGCGCAAAAGCGTCAAACGCCGATTGCAGCGCCTGCAAGGCGTCGGCCTTGGCGGCGATCGAAGATGGATTGGCGGACAATTGGGTGAGCGCTGCAAAAGCCTCGTCCAGCTTGTTCGCGTAGGAGATATTGTCTCCCGGCGCGCCGAGCGAGGCTTCAATGCGCGAGAGAGCGTCGGCGATGGCGCTGGCGGCCGCCTCGTTCGCATTGCCGCCGAAGGTTGCGCCCTGAAGATAGCGATCGATCGCCGCCCGGGCGATTTCGACATCGACGCCGGAAAACTGGTTTGGAATGGCGTCGGTCTGGAAATGCGCTTCGCGGCGCGCGAAATTCGGCGTGTTGACGTTGGCGATATTTTCCGACGTCGCAGCAATCGCGCGCTGATTGGCGAAAAGTCCGGAGAGCGCCGTGTTAAGAGCGACATTGAGACTCATGCGAGCGCCTCCTTACCCGGAAAGAATTGCCGGGCAGGCAAAATTCGCCGGGAATGAATTGCCGCGCCGGCGCCGGCGGCGGTCATAATCATCAATAAAATAGCGCTTTTTGTCATCTTCTCGATGCTCACGCGGTGATCTCCGCGAAGGAAATTGCAAAGGGCGAACCACGCCCTCGCCGCCCGGCAAAAGACGCCGCACCCGGAAAATTTTGCAGGCCGTAATTTCCGGAACTTGCAAGCGTTAAATCCGCTTAAGCATGAAAGCCCAGCAACCGCGCCGTATCTTCGAATGGCCCCGCTCTTGCCATTTGAGACGCGACAATTGGGGTCTCATGATCGAAAACCTGTCCATCAACGCTCTGCCGAATGACGCCGCACCGCGACGCAAGGATGATGCTGCGCGCAGCGACGCTTCCGGATTTTCCTATGCGCTCGCCGCCGCCACGCTTGAAAAGAGCGCAGCGCAGTCGTTGAAGACGCATGGCGCAACGCCCGATGGCGGCGCCGCATCCGCTTCCGGAGAGCGAGCCGCTACCACGCACTCCGGAAAAGGCGGCGACAAGACCCTGACATCAGGGCGCGAGGCAAATGCGTCGCCGCAAGCGGAACCGTCTCCTAAAAGCAATCCTGCTGCGGCCCCCGCAAAAACCAATGCTGCGGCGCCCGCCGTCGCCGCAACGGTTCTTACCCCCGCGCCGAGCGTCGTATCCGGCGCGCCCGCCGCGCTTCCCGCAAAAGCGGCGGACGCCGCCGTCATTCGCGACCTCGCTTCCGCCAAAGCGAAGACCGCCCCGCTGAAAGCGCCCCGGATTCAGCCTCTGGCGCCCGCGTTGAAGGCTGAATTTGCGGAAATCCTCGCGCGCCGTCTTGAGAAAACCAGTGTTTTCGAGCTGCGTCTCGACCCGCCGGAGCTCGGCCGCGTCGATGGCCGCCTCGCCGTCAAGGATGACGGCAAGGCGGTGCTGACGATGACCTTCGACAATCAAAACGCCTTCGATCTCTATTCGCGCGATGAACAGGCGCTGCGTCACATGCTCGCCGAGTCGGGCCTTAATTTCTCCTCCGGCGATTTCGTCTTCGCGTTCAAAGATCGCCATGAGGCCGCTGCGCCGCAGAGCGATTTCGCGATGTCGCAGGGCCTCAAAAGCCCTGACGCCTATGAGCCGCTCTTTCACGCCGATTGGAGCGCAGGCGCGCTCGATATTCGAATTTAAGGACAGTCCCCATGGAAATTACCGCCCTCGCCGCCTCCCAATCCGCCAAATCGTCAACGGCGCTCTCGCAGCTCACCGGCAATCTTGATTCGTTCCTCACCTTGTTGACGACGCAGCTGAAGAACCAGGATCCGCTCGACCCGCTCGACACCGAAAAATTCACCTCGCAGCTCGTCCAGTTCGCATCCGTCGAGCAATCGATCCAGACCAACAAACACCTTGAAACGCTGATCGGATTGCAAGCGGCTGCCGATCGCGAGGGCGCCCTTTCGATGATCGGAAAAACCATCGTCCTCGACAGCGACAAGGCCGCGCATAGCGGCGCCGGCGCCAATTGGACCTATGATCTGCCGAATGGCGCCCGCTCGGTCAGCCTCGTTGTCGTCAACGATAAGGGCCAGCCGGTCGCGCAATTCACGGGCGATCCGCTCGCCGGCGCGCACGCGCTCAACTGGGACGGCAAACAAACGGACGGCAGCGTTGCCCCGAACGGCGTTTATCAGCTGCTCGTTCAGACAAAAGACGCGAGCGGCGCTTCGGCGCCTTACAAGGTCCAGTCGTCCGCGTTTGTTTCCGGCGTCGCCTTTGACGCTGCAGGACCGCATCTTGAAACGCCGATCGGCGCCATCGCCCTTTCGGGCGTCAAGCGCGTCATTGGCGGATAGGAGAACAACACATGAGCTTTTCAGGTCTCTTTTCGATCGGCCTTTCGGGCCTTTCCGCCTTCTCCGCCGGGCTTGAGGCGGTCTCAAGCAACATCGCGAACAGCCAGACGACCGGCTATAAGCGCATCACGACGAATTTCGCCGATTTGATCCCGACCGACGCGCCGTCGCAGGGCCAATCGGTCGGCGCCGGCGCGGCCGGAACCGGCGTTTCCGCCATTTCCCGCCAGCTATTCGGCGAACAAGGCGCGGTGACGCGCACCAACACCCCGACCAACTTGGCGGTTTCAGGCGATGGTTTTTTTGTAGTGGCGCAAGAAGCCGCTTCCAGCGGCTCGGCGCCGCTGCTCTTCACAAGAGCGGGCGATTTTAAAATCGACGCCCTTGGCAATCTGGTCAATTCGGCGGGATTTTATCTTCAGGGAACTTCCGCCGGCTCGACGGGGCGCGCCGGCAGCCTGCAGAGCCTTCAAACCGTCAATGTCAACCGCACGCCTGCGGGCGCCGATCCCGCAGCGCTCGGCGCGTTGACGGGGGTCGCGATCGATCAGGACGGCAATGTCAACGCCTCCTACGCCAATGGCGAGACGCACGCGCTGTTCCGCATTCCGCTGGCGCAGTTCGTCAATCCGGAGGGGCTCGAAGAAGCGGCGCGCACCGCTTTTCGCAACACGACGTTATCGGGCGACGCGCGCCTTGCCGGCGCTAGAACCGGCAATGCCGGCGCAATCGAGGGCTCGGCTCTGGAAATCTCGACTGTCGATATCGGTCAGGAATTTTCAACCCTGATTTCGACGCAGCGCGCCTATTCGACCGCATCGCGCGTCATTTCGACCGCCGACGAACTGTGGCGGACGCTGGTCCAGACCGCAGCTTGAAGGTCAAATTGAAATCAAATTGTCCCGCAATGACGCGTCCCGTTCTGGCTTTAAATCCTCACGCTCTATCAAAGTCTTAGGCATGAATTTACCACGGCATTTAGCCGTTTCTTAAAAGCGCATCGCGTATGGTGCGCACACTGAGTTGCGTATTTTGAAGGAACGACAAGCAATGACCGTCGCCGCTCACCATGCAGCGCAAGCAAGATCGAAAGAGCCGTATGTCATCGGCCCCGACGGTCTTCCGCTGACGCTTGCCGATTTGCCGCCGCCGTCCA
>JBBTJH010000138.1:13022-17247 GCA_038059555.1 Pseudomonadota bacterium
ACGAAGCGCTGGGTCATTCGCCGCAAGGCGGAAGTCGTCTCCGCGGTTCGCGGCGGATTGCTGACGCTCGAAGAAGCTTGTGAGCGCTATCAGCTGACGCTCGAAGAATTTCTGGCGTGGCAAAAGGCGATCGACCAGTTCGGCATGCCGGGTCTTCGCGCGACGCGGGTTCAGCAATACCGCTAGCAGCTCTTAACGCAATCTAAAGATTTCAAAGCCCGCGCGTCCCTCGACGCGCGGGTTTTTCATTTAATTCGCGCAAAGCGCCTTGGAAGCGCTCGCGCCTAACGGAATATTTACGCTGAACCGGGCAAATTTTGCCGGGCGTCTCCAAGGCATAGGGGTTGGCGGCGCTGAGCTGGTGAGGGCGTAAGCCGTGAACGACTTAATGGGGATGATCCGATCCTTCGGGATTGCGCGGCTTGCCGCGATCGTCGGCGTCACGATTGGCGTCGCGCTTGTGATGGGCATGATCGTGATGCGCATCGGCGATGAACCGATGACGCTGCTCTACGCCGATCTTGAACTGAAAGATGCGCAGGACCTGACCGCGCGCCTCGACGCGGATGGCGTCAAATATGATCTGCGCGAAGTAGGCGGCAAAGTCTCGGTCTATGCGCCGCGCGAAGCGAGCGCCAATCTGAAAATAAAACTCGCGGGCGACGGGTTTATCGCGAACACCGGCAATGTCGGCTATGAAATCTTCGACCAGCAGGACGCGCTCGGATCGACCTCCTTTCAGCAGAATATCAACCGCCTCCGGGCGCTTGAAGGCGAGCTTGCCCGCACCATCGCGACGATTTCGGGCGTGCGCTCGGCGCGGGTTCACCTCGTTCTCCCGGAACGCGAGCTATTTTCCCGCGACAAGCAGCAAGCAACCGCCTCGATTGTCGTCGAGGCGCCCGGCGGGCTCGACAAGCATTCCGTCCGGGCGATTGTGAACCTTGCCGCTTCGGCGGTTCCGGCGCTTTCTCCCTCACGCGTCACGATCCTCGACAGCGCCGGTGAGCTTCTCGCCTCCGGTCAGGAGGGCGACGATCCCCTGTCGATGGCGGGGGGCGTTGATGAACGCACAGCCGCGACCGAGGCGCGCATTCGCCATACGGTCGAGGACATGGTTGGCCGCATCGTCGGCCCGGACAATCTTCGCGTGCAAGTCGCGGCCGATATCGATTTCAGCCGCGTCACCGAAACCGCGAACATCATCGACCCGGACAGCCAGACCGTTCTTTCAGCGACGACGGTCGAGGACGCGTCGAACGCCAACGACCCCGCGCTGACGCGCGGCGTTTCCGTCGCCAACCAGCTGCCGGAAGCGCAGATCGTCGATCCGCAAACAATCGCGAGCGCGACATCGACGGCGCGCCGGACCGAAGAAACCACCAATTACGAAATGACCCGCACGGTTCGCAACGAAGTGCGCGAAATGGGCGGCGTCAAACGTCTCTCGGTCGCCGTCGCGCTCAATCTCGCAACGAGGACCGAGGCTTCGGGCGCCATTGTCCCCGCCCCGCGCAGCGCAGAGGAACTCGATCGCATCGCGAAACTCGTGCGCTCCGCCGTCGGGTACAATGCCGCGCGCGGCGACCAGGTCGACGTCATCGAAGCGCCATTCCAGCCAATCAACGTTGCCGCCATTCCAGGAACCGTCGCGACTTCGGCCTCTAACGCCTCTTCGATCGACAGCGGGCTTTTGATGCGCGGCGCCGAAATCGGCGCTCTCGCTCTCGTCGGCCTCGCACTCATTGTTTTCGTGCTGCGCCCGATGATGTCCGGCGCGGCGGGAGCCCCAGCAGGCGCGCAGACCGTTCGCGAAATTGCCGGCAACCTGCCGCAAGGCGCGCTGCCGGCTCCTTCCGCAAACGGTCTCGAAAATCTCATCGACCTCGCGCAGGTCGACGGCAAAGTAAAAGCGACATCGCTGAAACGCGTCGCCGAGGTCGTCAAAGCCCATTCCGATGAATCGGCGGGCATTCTTAAAAGCTGGATCAGGCAGGCGTCATGACCGCACGGGCTATCATTTCGTCAGATCAGTTGTCGGGGGCGGAACGCGCCGCCGTCGTCATGCTGGCGCTCGGCGAGGAAGCTTCAAAGCCCCTCTGGGCGTCCTTTGACGAGGATGAACTTCGCGACGTGACCTTGGCGATTTCAAAACTCGGCTCCGTCGCGTCCGAAGTCGTCGAGAGCCTTCTTTATGATTTCGTGATGAACCTTTCATCGACCGGCGCGATTTCGGGTTCGGCCGCGTCGGCGCAGCGTTTCCTGCGGCACGTCCTTCCCGCCGAAAAAGCGGAATCGATCCTTGAAGACATCAAGGGCCCCGCCGGCAAAACCATGTGGGACAAGCTCGCCAATGTGAATGAGCGCGTGCTCTCGGGCTATCTCCGGAACGAGCATCCGCAAACGGTCGCCGTCATCTTGTCGCGCATCAGAGCCGATCACGCCGCCAAAGTCATCGGCGCGATGCCGCCGCTCTTCGCCGAGGAAGTCATCGGCCGCATGCTCAATCTCGGACCCGTGCAAAAGGAAGTGCTCGACCAGATCGAAATCACCTTGCGCACCGAATTCATGGCGGCGCTCTCGCGCGGGCAGGACCGCGACCCGTACGAGTCGATGGCGGAAATCTTCAACAGTTTCGACCGCTCGACCGAACGGCGCTTCATGGAAGCTCTGGAGATGAAAAATCCGAGCGCAGCCGTGCGCATTCGCGCGCTGATGTTCGTCTTTGAGGACCTTGTCCGGCTCGATGGCCAGGACATGCAGGTCCTGCTGCGCTATGTCGACAAATCGGATCTTGCCCTTGCCTTGAAAGGCGCGACGGCGACCGTCGTCACGCATTTCTTCGCCAACATGTCGGAGCGCGCGTCCAGCATCTTGCGGGACGATATCGAAATCATGGGGCCTGTCCGCGTCAAAGAAGTCGATCAGGCCCAGCACAAAATCGTCGAAATCGCCAAAAAGCTTGCCGATGACGGCACGATCTTCCTGTCGAAGAGCGACGAAGAGGAGCTTGTCTACTGATGACGAAGCCCCGCCCCTTCAACTTCGACGAGTTTCGCGCGTCGGCGCCGACAACGCCCGAAGCGCCGCGCGTGCGCACATTCACCGCTGAGGACCTCGCCGCCGCGCGCGAAGAAGGCGTCGCGGAAGGCCGCCGGCTCGCGATGGATACGATCGCTGCAAGCGAAGCGGCGCAACTTGAACATATCGCCGAACGCCTCGACGGCGCCCGTGAAGCGCTGCAGGCCGAAATTGACCGCACCCGCGAGACAATCTTGACGATAGCGCGCGTCTTTCTGGATGAATTCGCCCTGGGGCTCGCGAGCGAGCGCGAAACGGCGCTTGCAGAAGATCTCCTCCGCCGCCTCACTGAAAATTCGGAAGACCGCCGGTCGGCCCGGCTTTATCTCAACGCCAAAAGCCTCGAGCGCTTGCGCCCGCGCCTTGAAGGGTTGCTGAACGCCCGCGGCGTTGCGGATTTTGTCGCCCTAGATGGCGATTTCTCTCTTCAACCGGGCGAAGCGCGGCTCGAATGGCGCGGCGGCGAGACCCGCCGGGGACGCGCCGAAATCGCTGCGGCAATCGCTGCTCTCTTTGACCCACTCGCCGATCAGAAAATGGAGGCGACGCATGAGCGCGCTTGAAAAAACCGCTGAAGCCGAAATCCTGCCCGAGCTCATCGACCATGAGCCGCAGCGCCGCCCGATGCTTGAGAGCATCTATGACGTGCCGGTGAAAGTGACCGCCGTTCTTGGCAAGACGCGCATGAATATCGCCGAGCTGATGTCGCTCGACGCTGGCGCGATCATCGAGCTTGACCGCCGCGTCGGCGAGCCGATCGATCTTTATGTCAACGACCGGCTGATCGCGCGCGGCGAACTTGTTCTTGTCGATGGCGTTCTCGGCGTCACCATGACCGAAGTCGTCAAAGAAACGGATTTGTAACGCCATGAGACTGCTGATTGTCGGCGGATTATCGGGACAGCTATCCGCGGCGGCGAAAATCGCCATGGACAAGGGCGCGCGCGTCGCGTTCACCCCCGATGTCGAGGGCGCGCTCGCCGCGCTGCGCAAAGGGCAAGGCGCTGACGTCCTCATGGTCGATGTCCGGCAGGACATCTCGCGCCTCATCAAGGCGCTCGATGACGAGCGCATCGCCCTTCCCGTCGTTGCTTGCGGCGTCAAGACCGACGCCGACGCCGCCGTCGCGGCGATCAGGGCCGGC
>JBBTJH010000139.1:0-3010 GCA_038059555.1 Pseudomonadota bacterium
TCAAGGTTCTGCTGCTGGAAGCTGGCGGCTTCGACCTCTCGTCGCAGTCGCAAGATGTCTATGAAGGCAAGTCGATCGGTCCGCTCGAATATTTTGGCGTCAGCGCCTGCCGCCTGCGGATGTTCGGCGGCACGTCAAATCACTGGTCAGGGCGCTGCGGCGTTTTTGAGCGACTGGATTTCGAACCGCGCGACATCTGGGGCGTTCCTGGGTGGCCAATCTCCTATGATGAAGCCTACCGCCGGCTCGATGACGCGCGCGAGATCCTCGACATCGCCGATCAAAGCCTTGCTCGACGTTCAGAGCCGCAGTGGAAGGACGCGCGGTTTCTTCCCGCCGGTTTCGCCCGCAGCGCGCCGACGCGTTTTGGCGAAAAATATCGCAGCGAGCTGGAAGCATCCAAGCTGATCGATGTCGCCCTCAACGCCAATGCGATCGGCGCGACTTTCGCTGAAAATGGCGGCGCCGTCACGTCGCTGATCGTCACCGATTACCGCAACCGCAAATTTTCCATCGAGGCGGATCATTTCGTTCTGGCGTTCGGAGCCATCGAGAACGCGCGCTTCCTTCTAAATCTTGCGGAAAATTCGGGCGTGCCCGTCGGAAACGCCGGCGGATATGTCGGCGGCTGTTTCATGGAGCATTTCGACATCAAGCTCGGCCGCTTCGCGACATTCAATGCGTCGCTTTGGGATCGCGACGAGTCATTCGGGCTGAACGCCAACGAAGCTCTGACGCGACGGCGCCGTCTCGGCACCGCCGTCGTAAATGTCGAACCTGCCGCGAGACCAAAATTCTACGGGCGGCTCGCGCCTTTCCGGCGCCTCGCCAACAGCATCAGCTGCGCCGCGGATGACGTCCGGCCGAGCGGTCGCGCCGAGCGGACAACGCTTTGTCTTGGCGACGGCCTCGTATCGACCATCCTCGAACAGACGCCCAACCCCGACAGCCGGGTCGTGCTAGATAAGTCTGCGCGCGATCAATTTGGACAGTTCCGCATCGCCGTCGATTGGCGAGTATCAGGGCAGGATGTCGCGACCATCACCGGGCTCGCAGAAGAGATCGGCAAAGCGTTCGCAGAGCAAAATGTCGCGCGTCTCCAGATTTCCGACGACATCCGCGCCGGCCGGCCGCGCCCCGGGTTTCATTGCCATCAAATGGGCACAACGCGCATGTCGTCGTCTCCTAAAGACGGCGTTGTCGATGCCGATCTCAAGGTTCACGGCATGCGAAACCTTCATATCGCCGGCGCGAGCGTCTATCCAACCGGCGGCGGCATAAATCCGACGCTGACGCTGACTTGCCTCGCACTGAGGCTTGGCGAGCATCTCGCGACCCGCATCAGCGGCGCTTAACGCTCTCGTCAATCTTCCTGCAGCGCCTTGTTCGAGACTTCCGCAATCGGTTTCAACAAATAAGCGAGCACCGTGCGCTTGCCGTTGAGAACGTCAACTTCGGCCGCCATGCCGGACATCAGCGGCAACGCGCCATCCTTGGTTTCGAGCGCCGACTCGTCGAGCCGCACCGTAATCAGAAACGTCCTGTCTCCGGTTTTTTCATTCTCTATGGCGTCGGGGCTGATCGTTTCAATTTTTCCATCGAGTGAGCCATAGGTCGACGAATCATAGGCGCTCACCTTCACCCGCGCAGACTGGCCGACATGCAAAAAGCCAATGTCAGCCGGTTTGATCTTCGCTTCGACGAGCGGCGTGTCGCCTGCCGGGACAACCTCTACAATGGTCTGGCCCGGCTGCACGACGCCGCCGATCGTCGCGACAAGGACCCGGTGAACGACGCCGTCGATCGGGCTTCTGACTTCGGTGCGGTCGACCTTGTCGCGCAAGGCCGGAAGCCCTCCCGAGACGCCGGTCATTTCAGCTTTCGCTTTTGCGAGTTCATCGGCAACGGTCGCAAGATAGGAAGATTTGATGCGGTCGATCTCGCTTTGCGCGCCTTTCACGGCAAGCTCAGCCCGCATCTTGTCGCCTTGCGCGCTGGCGGCGCGTTGACGCGCGCGAATAAGTTCGAGCTTGGGCTCGATCCCCTTTTCGACCAGCGGCTGGACGATTGAAAGCTCCTGCGCCGCCAGCGAATGGGTTTGCGCCGCGTAATCGAGAGCGGCCCCGGCTTCGGCGAGTTTCCCCGATTCGACTGCAATCGCTGCGTCAAACTCGCGGCGGCGCGCATCATAAAGTTTTTGCTCATCGGCAACGATATCGGGCGCCGAGCGCTCGACTTCGGCGGGAAAGGCTGGCGCGACGCCAGCCGCTTCCGCTTCAAGGCGCGCAACGCGCGCCGCCAGCAGATTGTAGCCGTCTTCGCCCTGGCTCATTTGCGCATTGATCTGCGTCGGGTCGACTTTGACGAGCACGTCGCCTTTTTTGACGAGTGCGCCCGGCTTCACGAGGATCGACTTGATGATGCCGCCTTCGAGATATTGGACTTGCTGCAGATGGTTCGATGGAACGAACCGCCCCTCGCCGCGCGTCACGCGATCAAGCTTGGCGATCGACGCCCATAACAGGCCGATGAACAGCAAGCCGGCGATCGCATAAAGAAGATATTGCGCGGCTCGCGACGGCTCGATCGGCAATTCATTGTCGATATCGGCGTCAGAAATTGTCGCAAGCGTCATTACGCGGCCCTGAACGGTTTTTTGCGCGGCGCCGGCAACTCGCGCACATTCGGTTGAGACTGCACCGCCGGCGCGGCGTTATTGGAAAGCGATCTGATGATCTCGTCGGGGCGGCCATCGAGAACGATCTGTCCGCGGTCAAGGACAATGATCCGGTCGACAAGCTTCAGCATCGACATGCGGTGCGTCACCAATAGGAGCGTGCGCCCTTCCGTCGCCCGTCGCAGGCGCGCGATCATTTCCGCCTCCGCCTGACTGTCGAGCGCAGAGGTCGGCTCATCGAGCAGCAACACCGACGGTTTGGTCGCGAGGGCCCGCGCGAGAGCGATCGACTGGCGACGCTGGAGACCCAAGTCGGCAACGCCCTGGCGACCC
>JBBTJH010000140.1:0-3285 GCA_038059555.1 Pseudomonadota bacterium
ACGAGGGCATAAGCCTGTCGGCGACGATCATCACGCCGACGAGCGCCAGGCCGCCGACAATCGCATAGTCAAGTTTCCGCCCGGTCTTCGGCGCGATGCTCTCGCCCTCGGCGACGTTGGCGGTGAGCTTCATTCCTTCGGGCGTCATCTCGAACGCCCAGGCGAGAATGAGCGCAATTGGAAAACCGAGAAGCAGCGCCGACACGATCACGGTGTCGAACCATCCCGGCATGTTGAGCGAGTTTTCGAGAACGCCGGCCGCCTGCGCGATCAGCCAACCGGCGACGGCATAGACCCCGGCGACCCGGAAGACGTTCCGGCGTTTCAGCTCATCCAAGATCCGCATGGCCCTGTCCCCTGCGCGCGGGTTGGACTGTCAGGGCGTGCGCGCTGCGGGTCAAGTCTTTGCGTTGGAAAGCGGGAAGCAGCGCAAGAAACCCTCCCCGCCCTCCCTTTTCAAGGGAGGGAGAAGAGGGAAGCGCCGCTGGAATTCCCTCCCTTGAAAAGGGAGCGTTAGGGAGGGTTTCTTCACCGACGCGAAAGCTTCAGGTTTGAAAGCATCGTAGGGCGGGTCTTGACCCGCCATCTTCTTTTGCCGCGTGCGCCGGCGCTCGCGGCTCCTGCGCCGGCGGGTTGAAACCCGCCCTACGAAATCTTCGAGTTGAAAGCACAGGGAGGGTTTCTTCTCTCAATCGAAAGCTTCAGGTTTGAAAGCATCGTAGGGCGGGTCTTGACCCGCCATCTTTCTTTTCCGCGAGCAACGTCACTCGCGGCTCCTGCGCCGGCGGGTTGAAACCCGCCCTACGAAAGCTTCAGCCGCGCGATGTTCGATTTTCCGCTTGCCCTTTCGCGGTGACTCGGCCAGTTTCCGCCGCTGAGCGTGCTGAGGGAGGGCGGCGTGCTTTTCAATTCACTGACATTTGTCGTGTTCTTTGCGATCGTCGTTGCGTTGCACAACGCACCGCTGTCGTGGCGCGTGAAGAAATGGAACTTGCTGATTGCAAGCTACATTTTCTACGGCGCGTGGAACCCGCCTTTCGTCATTCTCCTGCTGATCTCAACGGCGATCGACTGGCAGGCGGCGCGCTGGATCGCGGCGAGCGAGGACAAGGCGCGGCGGCGTTTGTTCCTGATGCTGTCGCTCGCCGCCAATCTCGGTTTTTTGAGCTATTTCAAATATGGCGAATTCCTCCTTGAGAATTTCACCGCGCTGACGGCGTCGATCGGCGTCGCCTACAAGCCGCCCGAATGGAACATCATCCTTCCCGTCGGCATCTCGTTCTACACGTTCCAGACCATGGCCTATACGCTCGACGTTTATTTGCGCCGCGCGGCGCCGACGAAATCGCTGCTCGACTTCGCGCTCTTCGTCACCTTCTTCCCGCAGCTCGTCGCCGGCCCGATCGTGCGCCCGTCGCAGCTGGTGCCGCAATTCGCCGAGGAAAAACGCGCAACGCGCCAGCAATTCCATTGGGGCCTTGCGCTGATCGTGCTCGGCCTCTTTGAAAAAGTAGTGCTCGCCGACAGTTTCCTCGCGCCCGCAGCCGACGCCGCTTTCGGCGCGAAGAAGGCGCTGGAGCCCCTCGACGCGTGGACCGGCGTTCTTGCTTTTTCAGGCCAGATCTTTTTCGACTTTTCCGGCTATTCGACGATCGCGGTCGGCACGTCGCTCTGTCTCGGCTTTGGCCTGCCCAACAATTTCCGCTTTCCTTACGCGGCGATCGGCTTTTCCGATTTCTGGCGGCGCTGGCACATCTCGCTTTCAACCTGGCTCCGGGATTATCTCTACATCCCGCTCGGCGGCAACAAGAAAGGACGCCTCCGGACCTACGTCAATTTGATGATCACCATGCTGCTCGGCGGGCTCTGGCACGGGGCGAGCTGGACGTTCGTTGTCTGGGGCGGCCTTCACGGCCTCTTCCTCAGCATCGAGCGCTTCCTCAAGGAAACGGTGAAAGAGCGGCCCTGGTTTTCTTCATGGGCGTTCAAGCTCTCGATGGCGATCCTCACTTATCTCCTCGTCAACATCACCTGGGTCTTTTTCCGCGCGACGGATTTCAACCACGCCGCAATGATGCTCGCTTCCATGTTCGGCGTTGCGAAGAACCCGGCGAAAGTTCTTTACTGGAACGAGATCATCCCGGCCGCGCTCGTCGTCGCCGGTATGGTCGCGACGCACTGGCGGTTGCGCGCGACGACGAAAGAGGCGCTGATCGAGACGATGCCGCTCTGGCTCGTCGCGCTCGCCGGAACGTTTATGCTCTTTATGCTGATCATCACGCAGGGGTCGGACAGTGCCTTCATCTATTTCCAGTTCTGAAAACGCCTATCCGGCGCCGAAGACGGATTTCTTCGACCCGGAGCATGTCGACAGGCCGGTGCCGCCGCTTCCCTGGCTCGCGGTCACGCTCGCAGTCCTTGTCGCAACCGTCCTTTTGACGACCGGCTGGGAGTATTATTGGCGCGGCAAGGAGTTCGTCGCGAACGATTTCAAGAACAACTCCCCTCTCTGGGCCGAGCAACGCAGGAAAGCGACGGGCGACGCGACCGTCCTCATCGGCTCGTCGCGCACGCTCTTCGATGTCGATCTCGACATATTCGAGGAGATATCCGGCGTCCGCCCCGTGCAGCTCGCGCTTGAAGGGACGAGCCCGCGCATCTTTCTTCAAGACCTCGCCGATGACGAAAAATTTCACGGCACGCTGATCGTCGGCGTCACCGTTGGACTTTTCTTCCGGCAGGAGGGCGGCCTTCGCGATGAGGTGCTCGCCTATACGCGCAATGAGACGCTCTCAGAGCGCGCCGATCACCAGCTGTCGATCCCGTTAGAGCGCGTCTTCGCCTTCATCGACGAACAGACGCGCCCGAAACGGCAAATGCGGCTCGCGCCCCTTCCCTTGCGCGAGGGCATGAAGCCGCGCTTCGATCCGCGCAAGCTCTCGGTTTCGGGCACGGACCGCAACACGCAAATGTGGAGTCGCGTCGTCAATGACGAGGCCTACAGGAAGGAAGCGCAAGGCCAGTGGCTGATCGGGCTCAGCAACAACGCGCCGCCGCCCGGCCCCAATGGAGCGCCGCCGGCCGGAATGCCCGATGAAGCGATCAACGCGATCATCGGCAGCGTCAAAGCCAATATCGACAAGATCCGCGCGCGCGGCGGGGAAGTCGTCTTCATCCAGCCGCCGGTCGACGGGCCGTTCGCAAAAGCCGAGCAGGGAGGGTTTCCTCGCGAGCGTTTCTGGGACCCCCTGCTCGCCGCGACCGACAGCGCGGGCGTCACATTCT
>JBBTJH010000141.1:0-6414 GCA_038059555.1 Pseudomonadota bacterium
TACCGCCCACTCACCTTTTTTATGAACGCGCTATGAACGATATGCCAACCCCACCGCCCCGCCCGCGCCCAATGGTGTCGCAGGGCACGCTTGTCGCGGCCGTGGTGCTTAGCCTAATCCTTGGCACGCTCGGCGGCGTTCTGGGTGTCAAATCAGATTGATCGCGTTTGATGGACGAGCCAGTCGGCGACATCCTTCGTCACCAAGGGCGTCAAGGTTTGACGCACGCGCGCGTGATATTTGTTGAGCCAGTGGCGCTCGGCTTCGGTCAGCAGCGCTGACGCGACAAGATCAAGATTGATCGGCGCCAAGGTGATCGTTTCAAAGCTCATCATCGGCCGCTCGCCGCCGTCGATCGCTTGCGCTTCCGAGACGACGATCAAATTCTCGATGCGAATGCCGTAGCCGCCGGTTTTGTAATAGCCGGGCTCGTTCGAGAGGATCATGCCGGGGCGCAACGCTTGCGAATTCGGCGCTTTGGCGATCCGCTGCGGGCCCTCATGCACGCCGAGGAACGATCCGACGCCGTGACCGGTGCCGTGATCGTAATCGAGCCCGCAATCCCAGAGCGCTTTGCGCGCCAGTATATCGAGCTGCGTTCCCGTCGTGCCGGCCGGAAAGCGCGCGGTCGCGAGCGCGATGTGACCTTTTAAAACCAAGGTGAACCGTTCGCGCATTTCCTGCGTCGGCGTACCGATCGGAACCGTGCGAGTGATGTCGGTCGTGCCGTCTTGATATTGCGCGCCGGAATCGATGAGGAAAAGTTCGCCCGGCGTCAGCTTGCGCGAGGTCGCGGTCGAGACCTTGTAATGAACGACGGCGCCGTTCGCGCCCGCCCCCGAAATCGTATCGAAGGAAAGGTCCAGCAGCCTTCCGGTCGAGGCGCGGAATTCTTCGAGCTTTTTCGCGGCCGTGATTTCATCGACCGATCCGTCCTGCGCTCTCGTCGCGATCCAGTGCAGGAACTCAGTCACCATAGCGCCGTCGCGAATATGCGCGGCGCGCGTTCCGTTCAATTCGGTTTCGTTCTTCGTCGCGCGGGGAAGGGCGCACGGGTCGGTCAATTCGACAATTTTTGCGCCGGCCGCTTTCAGGTCCGTCACATATTTCATCGGCGCAAGCGTTGGATCGATCGCTATCGCTTTTCCATCCCTGCCGAGTTTGGCAAGGAGAGGGCCAAGATCCGCCTCCGCGCGAATATCAACGTCATCGCCGAGGAAGGTCGGGAGTTCGTTGCCGACCTTTTCAGCGGCGATGAAGAGCGTCGCTTTGCCGTCATTCCATTGAAGGGCGCGTGCCAAAGGCAAGGGCGTTCGCGAGACGTCCTGACCGCGAACATTGAACAGCCACGCGATCGAGGGCGGCGCGGTGATGAGCGCGGCGTCCGCGCCCGCTTTCGCAATTGCTTCGGCGATTTCCTTGCGCTTGTCGGCGGAGGATTTGCCGGAGAGCGCAAGCTCATGCGGTTTTGCCGGCGCGAGGGGGCGCGCGGGCTGATCGCGCCAGGCGTCGTCGATGGGGTTTTCGTCGAGCGCGACCAAAGTAAAGCCGGCCTTCTTCGCCGCCTTTTCAAGCTTTTCAACGCCCGCTTTGGTGTGAAGCATCGGGTCATAACCGATGCGCGCGTCTTTTGACGCATGATCGGCGAGCCACTGATCAGGCGAGGTTTCGACGATGTCTTCGAAGTCGAAATATTTACCGTCGGTTTGCTGGCGGACCTGCAGCGTGTATCGCCCATCGACAAAAATGACCGCCTTGTCGATGAAGACGATGGCGGCCCCGGCCGATCCTGAAAACCCTGAAACCCACATAAGCCGCTCGGCGAAGGCGGGGATATATTCGTTTTGATATTCGTCATCGTGCGGAACGATGAAGCCGTCGATTTTCAGCTTCTTCATTTCTGCGCGCAGCAGGGGCAAGTGCTTGCCGGCGAAGCTTATGTCGGAAACCGGATCGAAATGCTGGAACATGATAATCGTTCAAATTGCAGGTTAAAGGGAACAGCGCCGCTCTGTTCCTACAACTTACAGCCTTTGATCCACAACCTCAAATTCGGACGAACAGCAACACCGGCCAGGTTTTGTGATCGAGGCGGTTCAATAGCTTGAAGCCGGCCTGTTCATAGGCGGCGACAACGCCTTTTTCCTGATCGGCCATCAGGCCCGCGAGCATCACTCGGCCGCGCCGGGCGACATGTCCGGCCATCGCTGGCGCGAACTCGACAAGGGGGCCGGCCAGAATATTGGCGAAGACGAAGTCATAAGGCGCCCGCACCTTGATGCGAGGGTCGGCGAACCCGTCGGCCGTAATCGCGTTCACGAGATCGGCGACGCCGTTGAGCGCGATGTTTTCAGTGGCGATCTCGACGGAACGCTCGTCGATATCGCTGGCAAGCACCTCAATCTCCCAGAGTTTTGCAGCCGCAATCGCCAGCACCGCCGAACCGCAGCCAAGGTCAAAGACGCTTTGCGGCGGCGCGCCGGCGAACCGGTCGAGCAGGGTAAGGCATCCCGCCGTCGTTGGATGATGACCGGTGCCGAACGCCTGATTGGCGTCGATCTGGATCGCTATGCGCGTTTCGTCATCCGGCAATTTGTCTGCGTCATGCGCCCCGTAGAGGATGAACCGGCCCGCCTCGACGACGCCTAGCCCTTCAAGCGCATGCGCGACCCAGTCGATATCGGGAAGCTCTTCAATGACCGGCGCGCCAGCGCCGGCGACAAGCGCTGCGAGGTCATTCTTGTCGGGGCGTTCAGCGAAATACGCTTCGAGCTTCCACGCCGTCGCGTCATCTGCGGCCGTGTCGTCATGCTTCGTCAGGCTGATGGCGGTCGCGGGGGGATAGAGAACATCGGTCAGCAACACGCCGACGCTTTCGAGCGCGGCTTCCTTTCCGGTCCAGATCGCTTTGTAGGTCGGCATTATCGAACTTTCCTTGGCGATCCTGACTTCATCGATTTCTTCTCAGGACGTTTTGAAGATGTTTTGCGTATGGCCTTAAGTCGTCAAAGGCTATCGCGTAGCCTCCAGTGACCAGGCATCCAACGTCGTTTTTTTGAAACAACCTGAAATCGAATACCGGACCTTTTTCGCAACAAATTTCATGATCACGCGCCCGTCAAAAAGCTATCGACGACTTTCTTCGCGCCGGAATGATCGAAATTCACTGTGACTTTCTGGCCGTCGGCGGCGACGACGCGTCCATAGCCGAATTTCTGGTGAAAGACGCGTGCGCCGATGTCGAATTTTGTCTTGCCTGCGCTCTCGTAAACCGTCGTCGCCTGCCCCTCGATCATCGGCGGCGAGGACGGGGCGCGGCCTGAGGCGGCGCGCGCGCGTTTCCAGCCGGGATTGTCGTAATAGGCGCCGTCATCGGCGCGCGCGGCGTCGAAGCGCGACTGGCCGGCGAAGGCTTTTGCGGCGTTTCCGTAAAGCCCCGGCTGCGAGACGACTTCAACCTCGCTCTCGGGAAGCTCGTCGATAAAGCGCGACGGCAGCGAGGATTGCCAGCGGCCATACATCAACCGGTTGGCGGCGAAGGAAATGCGGCAGCTTTCGCGCGCGCGCGTGATGCCGACATAGGCGAGGCGGCGTTCTTCTTCGAGCGCGGTCGCGCCGCCTTCATCGAGCGAGCGCTGCGACGGGAATACGCCTTCCTCCCAGCCGGGAAGGAAGACGACCGGAAACTCCAGTCCCTTGGCGGCGTGCAGGGTCATCAGCCAGATCTGGCCGCCGATCGACTCGTCACTGTGGTCGGCGACAAGCGCGACGTGATCGAGATAGGCGGCGAGCGTGTCGAATTCCGACACGGCGTTGACGACTTCCTTCAGGTTGTCGAGCTTTGAATCGGCTTTCGCCGATTTGTTGTTGCGCCAGAAATCCGTGTAGCCGGATTCTTCCAATACAAGCTCGGTCAAGTCGCGCGGCGACATGTTGCCAATCTCGCCAGACCAGCGATCGACCATTTCGACGAATTTGCGCAAGGCGTTGCGCCCCGCGGCGCCGAGATCGTCCGATTCAACCAGTAATCGGCTTGTCGCCATCATTGAAAGTTCACGCGTGCGGGCGAGCGCGTGGATCGCCTGCATCGTCTGTCCGCCAAGCTTTCGCGCCGGCTTGTTGGCGATGCGGTCAAAGGCAAGGTCATCGTCCGCAGACCGGATCAGGCGCAAATAAGCGACAGCGTCGCGCACTTCTTCGCGTTCATAAAATCGCGGGCCGCCGACGACGCGGTAGGCAAGGCCGAGCGTGTTGAAGCGCTCTTCAAACGCGCGCATCTGAAACGAGGCGCGCACGAGCACCGCCATATCGGAGAGCGCGCGGCCCTTGATCTGTTCGCTTTCGATGTCTTCGCCGATGAGGCGCGCTTCTTCCTCGCCGTCCCAGACACCGCGAACTTTGACCAGCTCACCCCCGCTTTGATCGGTCCACAAAGTCTTGCCGAGACGCGCCTTGTTGGCGGCGATCAAGCCGGAGGCGGCGGCGAGGATCGCCGGGGTCGAGCGGTAATTGCGTTCAAGGCGAATGACTTTCGCGCCCGGGAAATCCTTTTCAAAGCGCAGGATGTTTTCAACCTCCGCCCCGCGCCAGCCGTAAATCGACTGGTCGTCGTCGCCGACGCAACAGATGTTTTTGCGCTTTTGCGCGAGCAGCCGCAGCCACAGATATTGAGCGACGTTGGTGTCTTGATATTCGTCGACCAGCATGTAGTGGAATTTATCCTGATAGATCGCGAGCACATCGGCGTGCTGCTGGAATATCGTCAGGTTGTGAATGAGAAGGTCGCCGAAATCGGCGGCGTTCAGCGCCTTCAGCCGGTTCTGATACGCCGTATAAAGCGCGATCGCTTTGCCGTCGGCGAAATGCCAGGCTTCATTCGCCGGAACCTTGTCCGGCGTCAGCCCGCGATTTTTCCATCCGTCGATGACGGCGGAAAGACCGCGCCCCGTCCAGCGCTTTTCGTCGAGACCGGCCGCCTCGATCACCTGTTTGGCGAGGCGCACCATGTCGTCGGCGTCAAGAATGGTGAAGGAGGGTTTGAGGCCGACAAGCTCGGCGTGGCGCCGCAGGATCTGCGCGGCGATCGAGTGGAACGTGCCGAGCCATTGCAGCCCCTCGACGCTTTCGCCGATGATCGCGCCGATGCGCAGTTTCATCTCGCGTGCGGCCTTGTTGGTGAAGGTGACGGCGAGGAGCTGCCATGGCTTGGCGCGGCCGGTGAAGAGGAGGTGGGAGAGCCTGGTCGTCAGCGCCCGCGTCTTGCCGGTGCCGGCGCCCGCCAGCATCAACACGGGCCCTTCCGTCGCCTCGACGGCGGCCCGCTGTTCGTCGTTCAGCCCCTCCATATAGGCGGGCGAAGCGCCCGGCGCGGACGGCGCGGCGGCGCCAAGACCCGCCATGGCGCGCTCGGAAATTGTCGGTCGAATATTCACGGGAAGAGCCTAGCGGAATGAGAACGATTCTGGAACATCTCATACCGAGGAGGCGCCCGCGGAAGCAAGCGCCGCTGCGCGAAAACCGGCGCGCCGCCAGCGCTTTAGAGAAATCCGAGCGCTTTCAGCAATTGTTGAAATTGAGATCGCTCCCGCAATGGGAAAAGCGTCGGGTCGATGAAGGCGTAGGTTAGCCCAGAATCGCCCAATTCGAGCGCTTTTTGCAGAACCGCCAGCGCTTCGTCCGCCTGTCCCCATCCCGATAATATTTGCGCCTGCTGATACAGCCCGGCGTCGCCATAGGCGTCTTTCAATTCCGCCATCGCCTTCGCGGCGGCGATCTCATCGCCGAGCATGTGTTGCGCAATGGCGATGCAGGGGGTGCGGACCATGCCGCTTTTTTCTTTAGCTGCGGCGACCAGCGCCTCCGACGGCCGGCCGAGCGCGATTAACGCCATGCCGATGCGCGCGTAAGAGTCGCTCAGCTTTTCATTCAGCGAGAGCGCCCGCTCAACCGGGGCGATGCTGTCTTCATAGTGTCCGGACGCATATTTCACGAACCCGACGGCGCGGTGGATCGTGGCATTCAAAGGATCAAGTTCACGCGCGCGAAGAACGGCGCTCTCGGCGACGTCGAATTGTTTTGTCGCGGCCGCGTAGCTGGCGTAGCGCGCGAGCACATCGGCCCGGCCGCCGCCGAGTTCATAGGACCGCTGATAGGGCGCGCGCGCTTGCGCGATCTGCAGTTGCGCCTGAAACAACACATAACCGAGCGTCGAATAAGCGTCCGCCGACGACGGTCCGATCTCCACCGCGTGGAGCGCGGCTTCTCGCGCGCTATCGTAATAGCGCCGCGCTTTCGCGACGTCGGGCCGGTTTTGTTCGGCCGCATGGAGTGTCTTTTTTTATATGTCAGATCCATCGCTGCCAGGACGTAGTGGATCGCTGGCAACGTGCAGGTGAGCGCCAACTCCGCGCGCAG
>JBBTJH010000142.1:0-8785 GCA_038059555.1 Pseudomonadota bacterium
GAGGCGTTCGGCTTCGCGCATCTCGCCTTTCATCGCGAGCACGAGGGCGAGATTCTGGCGAATGCGTGCGTCGGCGCCGCGCATGGTCGCCGCCTTGTTCAAGATCGCTTTCGCCTGCGAGAGATCGCCGTCGAGGGCGAAGGAAAGCCCCTTGTTGTTCAAGATCATCGGCGAGTCCGGCGCGTAGACCATCGCCATATCATATTTGGTGCGGGCGAGCTTGTGCTCGCCGATCTGGTCAAGTGCGACGCCATAGGAAGAATAGGCGCGCCAGTCCTGCGGCATCAGCTCGGCCGCCTTCTCAAGATAGCGAACCGCTTCGAATGCGCGGCCGGCCTCGACGAGCGTCTTGCCCGCTTCGAGACTGGCGCTGGGGTTATCCGGATAGGCGTTGGCGACGCGCGTCGCGACTTTGACCGCCTCGTCATTCGAGCTGATTTTTCGGAGCGCGCCGGAATAAGCGATCGCCGCGTTCACGTCTTTCGGATCGCGGTCATAGCGCGAGCCCCAGTAAGCGGCGGCGGCGACCGGGTCCATGTCGGCGCCGGGAGCGCCGGGGTCGGTGAAGACGCCGATTTCTTTTTTGTAATCGACGCTTTTGCCGTCAACCGAGAGGCTCTTGCCGCTCGACGCGCAAGCCGACATAAGAATGGCGCAAAATACAACGCTCGCAGCGCGAGCGGCGGGCGAATGCATCGCTGAATGAGTAGCTAGGTGACGGGCGGCCATGAGTGATCCCTCAAAGCTTTTGGATAATCGCGGAGATCATTGCGAAATCTCTTCAATAAAGGCTTAACTCTGCGGTGAAAGACCGCGCTAACCCGCGTCACCAACGTGTTAACGGAGCGTTTCATGATCGCTGACCTTTTGATCGAGTTCGATGCGGCGCGCGCGCAAAAGGCCGCAATCGTCTATGCAGTGCGCGAAAAATCCGACGACCTAGCTGCCGCGCCGGCCTCGCTCGCTGCGCTCGCACGTTGCAATAATTTTTCCGGCGAAGCGGGCGCAGTTCTCGCGAACGAGGAGGGAGCGCTCGTCGGACTGGGCGATGGCGGCGATCCTTTTGCGATTGCCGCTGCGTCTGAAAAACTCAGCGAGGGCGAGTATCGCCTCGCCGCTGGCGCCTCCGAAAAAGCGCTCTTCGCCTGGGAGCTCGGCGGCTACCGCTTCGATCGGTACAAAAAGGGAAAGGCGCCTGCCGCGCGCCTGATCGCGCCGCAAGGCGCCGATGTCGCGAGCGCCCGCCGGATGGCGGAGGCGGTCGCGATGGTGCGTGATCTCGTCAATACGCCGGCCGGCGATATGCTTCCCGATCATCTCGAGGGCGAGGCGCGAAAGCTCGCCTCCGAATTCGGCGCCGAGATTTCCGTGACAAAGGGCGATGAGCTTCTTGCCCGCAATCTCAACATGATTCACGCCGTTGGCCGGGCTTCTGCGTCGGCGCCACGCCTTATCGATATAGTCTGGGGGCGCGCGGAGGCTCCAAAGCTGACGATCGTCGGCAAGGGCGTCTGCTTTGATTCAGGCGGTCTCGACATCAAAGGCGCCGACGGCATGTCGCTGATGAAAAAAGACATGGGCGGCGCCGCTAACGCGCTCGGCCTTGCGCGTCTCATCATCGGCGCCAAGCTCGATTATCGCCTGCGCGTTCTCATTCCGGCGGTTGAAAATGCGATCGCAGGCAACGCCTTTCGACCCGGCGACATTTTGACGAGCCGCAAGGGGCTGACGGTTGAAATCGGCAACACCGACGCTGAAGGGCGCCTTGTGCTCGCCGATGCGATGGCGCTCGGCGCCGAAGACAAGCCGCACTGCATGGTCACCATTGCAACGCTCACGGGCGCGGCGCGGGTCGCGCTCGGCCCCGACCTGCCGCCGTTTTATTGCGACGATGAAGCCTTCGTCGCGGCGGTTTTGAAATCCGGCGCCGAAGTCGGCGATCCGGTGTGGCGCATGCCGCTATGGAAGCCTTACGCGTCGATGCTGTCGTCGCCGATCGCCGATCTTAACAATTCGCCCGGCGGCTCCTTTGCGGGTTCGGTGACAGCCGCGCTGTTCTTGAAGCGCTTTGCGCCGGATGAGGGCGTCTTTGCGCATTTCGACATCTACGCCTGGCGGCCGAAATCGTCGCCGGGCCGGCCTGCCGGCGGCGAGGCGCAAGCGATTCGCGCATTGTTCGAGGCTCTGAAGAGCCATCGCTTCGGATAAGGGCGCTTGCCCTTGGCGCGCGAACGGTTGCAGGGTCGCCCTTCCACCGGGCCGTGCAGGCCCTTGTTCGAACCCAACCACGCTGACCGGAACATCATGGCTGCACCGGCGATTTTGACGACATGGAGAGACGTGCTCGCTGACGCTGTCAGGAGCGACGGGCCCGATCTTTCAATGCGGCAATGGGCGATCTTGCTCACCGTCTATCTCAATCCGGCGCCGCACACGGTTCGGGGTCTTTCCCGCGATCTCTCCGTCCCCAAGCCCGCGATCAGCCGGGCGCTCGACGCGCTCTCGATCCTCGGTTTCGTGCGCCGCGTGCGCGATGAAACCGATCGGCGGATCGTGCTTGTTCAAAAGACGTCCGAAGGCGCGATCTATGTCGATGAGTTCGCCCGCATCGTCGAAGATCGCAATCGCGGTCCGTCGATGGGCTCTGCGCTTTACGGCTGAGCCGTCCGTTTCAGCTGGGCGATCTTCAGCCCAGCAAGCCGCACTTCGTCATTTGCAAAATCGATTGGCGCGGCGAGCGCCCCTCCGGACGCGACCGTCAGCATCGCAAGCGCGGTTTGCGCCGTCTTTGCATCGTTTGCATCAAGGAGCCCCGCGTCAGAGAGCGTCTGCGCAAGGCCGGCGGGCTTTTCAACGCGCGCGTTGAGCCGCCCATGCAGGTTTTCCCCGGCCGGAATGGCGATCTCGCCCTCGGCTTTCACGATGGTTTGGCCGCTCACCGCTTCCAGCCCGTGAATTTTGACAGTCTGTCCGTCGGCCCCGCCTAAAACCGTTGCGGCCGCGTCAATCCTGTCGACCGCGTAGCCGCTCGCGGGCCGGGTGACGCCGAGGCCGACAATTCTGAAGCTCGCGTCGATCCTGCCGTCGCCCTCGTCGCTGGGCGCCAGATTGACGATCGCGCGGCTGACGCTTGCTTCGATATCGTTGTTGAAAGCGCTCGCAGCGCCGGTCTCTAATTTGGCGAGCCACCCGCGCTTCTGATCGCGCTCGACGCTGGCTCGAGCGTCTTTTGCGTTGATCGTCCAGACCTCGCCCGCTTTGGCCACTTGCTGCGCGCCGCCGCAGGAAAAAATAATGCGGTCTGGCGCGTAGGGCAAAGCGTCAATGAAAAGTTTAGCGCACCTATAGCTGTCGGCGCCTCTCGCGATCGAGAAATTCTCGACGGCGCCGCGCAGGAAAAACGGAAAGCCTCGCGCGGAGAGCGGCTCATAAGCGACAATCGTCCCGTCGGTTTTTTGCGCGGCGGCAAAATCGTCAAGGCTCTCGCGCATCAGCGCCGCGCCGCTCCGCCAAAGGAGATAGTATCCGGCGAGGATGACGCCCGCAAAAATAAAAGGTCCGTACAGGAACCACCGGCTGGCGAGGGCTTTCATGGGGCGCCGGCGTCCGGCGACTGGCGAAGCGCCGCTTCCAGCGCCGGCATGAAGGCGCGGCGCGTCAGGTTCGGCGGGATCGGCGGCAGAAAGCGAATGGTGATAAGGCCTGGCGTCTTCATTCCGCTCGGATAGCGCCAGAATTCGCCCGAATTATGGACGACCGGCGTCACCGGCTTGCCGGCGATCAGATACATGCCGACGATGCCGGGTTGCAGGGGCCCAAGGCCTCCCGGGACACCGCGCGTTCCTTCAGGAAAAACCACGATCTGGTCCCCGCGCGCCATGTGACGCTCGGTTTGACGGCGAAGCATTCTGAGGGCCTTGGCGCCGGCGTTGCGATCGACGGGAACGCCGGTCCGATGCGCCCACCAGCCGTAAACAGGCACCCGCAGCAATTCCTTTTTAAAGACCAGCGCCGGCCGGGGCAGCACCGCCAGCAGCACGATCGTCTCCCACATGGATTGATGATTGGAGGCGAGAAGGCCCGGCTCATTGGGAATATATTCAGCGCCTTCGATCCGGTGCCGGATGCCGCAAATGACCGCGAGGCCGCCAAGGACCGTCTGCGCCCAAAGGCGCGTCACCGCGCGCGACGCGCGCCGGTCGGCCAGCGCTGGAATGCACAAGACGCCCATGACCGCCGTCACCAGCGCCATGTAGGCGTCAAAAAGGAAAGAGCGCGCAGCGGTCATCAATCGTTATGTTCAATCACGCCGGCTGGCGCCCGTCAGGTGAGGATCGTCTTTACGCGAGCGGCGAGGTATTTGGTATATTCCCCGCCCATGCGTTTCCAGTCAGCGGCCGTCAGCGGCCTGCCATCGGCGCCCAAATAGCCCGATGCGACCGCATAGGGCGTAATCTCGACATCGGGCATGAGTTCGCGCGTTTCGATAAGAGCGCGCGGCATGTGAAATTCGGAAGTGACGAGGATCAGCGATTTATAGCCATGCTCGCGCATCCACGCATGAAGCTCGCTGGCGTTGCCTTCCGTCGTCTGCGCTTCAAGGCCGAGATCGACGCAGCATTCAAAGAGCGCCGGATCGCCCGGCCACATCTTTGCGAGATCGGGGCGCGTGACCGACGGGTTGACGCCCGAAATCAGCAAGCGCTTGCCGGCGCCGTCATTGAGAAGGCCCATCGCCGAGGCGACGCGGTCGCCGCCGCCGGTGAATACGACGACGCCGTCGGCTGGCGGCGGCGAGGCTGACGCGGCTTTGGGCAAATTCGAGACGAACACGAAAAGGCCCGCAGCCCAGACGAGCGCCAAGAACAAAACAGCCGAAAACAGGCGCTGCACGAAAAGGCGCTCCTCATCAAACCCCGCTTGCGGAGGATAGACTTATTGCCGCCGCCGGGTCCAGCCGCCGCCATTTGACGCCCTAATAGGTCTCACGGAGGGTTCTGAGCACGGTATGCCGCGCGGCGACCGCCGTCACGAGGCAGATCGCGATCGGAACCGCCAGCAGGGGGAGCGCAAGCCCCGGCCCGACAGTAAGGCCCGGCAGCAAAAAGCCGTCGGAGCCGCGCGCCCGCGTTGCCAGCGCGAAAAGGCTCAAGAGAAAGAGCGCCGCGGCAAGGCCGAGGATCGAGCCCCTGAACCCGATGACGGTGAACCTCCGCTGCACTTCATTGGCGATGAAATCGTCGGTCGCGCCGACTAGGTGCAGCAGCGACACAACGTCTGCGTTCGCCGACAATCCGGCGCGCGCCGCGAAAATCGAAATCGCGCAGGCAGCGCCCATGATCAGCGCGAAGACGGCGAAGGCGAGAGCTTGCCCAGAGCGCGCAGCGTTCGCGAGGCGGTCGTTCCAGCCGCCGTGATCGTCCAGCACGATGGCGGGCGAGGCTTTTTCAAAGCGCGCGGTGAGCGCAGGGATGCCCGCCCGGCCCGCCGCGCTCAGCTTCAGCTCGATCAGCGCAGGAACATTCAGCGACGAAGCGTTGTCTTTGCCGAGCCATGGCTCCAGCAATTTTCCCGCGGCCTTGCTATCGATGACGCGGTAATCGACGACGCCCGGCGTATCGTCGAGAATTTTGACCGCCGCCGCGAGGTGCTGTTTAATTTCGGCCGCATCGACGCCTTTCACCTGAACGGTGAGCGAGGATTTGAGCTCGGCCGTCCATGCGTTCGACGCGGTCGCGATGAGAATGAACGCCGCAAGCGCGAGCGCGGCGAGCGATGAAATGACGGCGATCACGGCGGTCAGCGGCGCGCCGCCGGCGCCCGCTTCCGGCAACAACGGCGCGCGCGAAAAGCGGCGAACGAGACGGCTGCGCGCGCTGTCGCGCTTTTCTGCGACGAGATCTTCAGGGCGCGGCGGCTCGATCGCGCCGTCGATGCCGGAAACGGTGCTCATCGCGCGCGTCCCCGGCTGCGCGCCGGCTGCGCGTCTTCAACCAGCCGTCCGCCGTCGAGCCGCATCGTCTGTTTGCCGAGCGCATCGACCAGTTGAAGATCGTGCGTTGCGACGATGACGGCCGCGCCGAGCTTATTCAGCTCGACGAAAAGCTTCATGATTTTTTCACCCATTTGCGGATCGACATTGCCTGTCGGCTCGTCGGCGAGAATGAGGTCCGGTTTCGAAACGAGCGCCCGGGCTAATGCGACGCGCTGCTTCTCGCCCCCTGACAATGTCTCGGGCCGGGCGTCCATTCTTGAGCCGAGACCGACCCAATTTAAGAGTTCCCTTACGTCTTCCCGGTATTGCTGTTGGTTAACGCCCGCGACTTTCATGGGCAACGCGACGTTTTCGAAGGCAGTCAAATGGTCGAGCAGGCGAAATTCCTGAAAGACGACCCCGATGCGCCGCCGCAGGGGCGGCAACGCGTCGCGATCGGCGTTGGTCACGTCCTCGCCGAACAGCGTCATGCGGCCGCGCGTCGGCCGCAAAGCGAGATAAATCAGCTTCAGGAACGAGGATTTGCCGGCGCCGGAAGGCCCCGTCAGAAAGCGGAACTCGCCCTCGCTGAGGGAGAAATTCACATCCTTGAGACATTCAGGGCCGCCGTCATAGGCAAGGCCGACCTGATCAAAGCTGAGGATCACAACGTTTTGTCCATCCGTTCCGCTGCGCGCGCCGCCAAGGCGGCTTGCCAGCTAAGCCCTGATTCTGCGCACCCATGATAATCACCTGCCCGAGCTGCGCTACGCGCTATGATGTCGATGACCGCCGGTTTTCGCCGGAAGGCCGTTCTGTTCGCTGCGCGGAATGCGAAGAAAGCTGGTTCGTCCCGGCGCCGCAGCCGATCGAGGACCTCGTCCCGCTGAAAAAGCAGCAACGCGTTTACGACGAAGAAGCCCCTCGCGATAGGGCTGAGGCGCGTGAAAAACCCGAGCCGCGCGAAAGACAAGAGCCAAAGCGCCCGTCCCGCAGCTGGCGCGACGAGGCCGTCGAGGAAGACGTCGAAGAGCCGCTGTTTGAAGCTGCCCCCGCACGCGCGGCCGCAAGAAGTGACGGCCGGCAAGCGGAAGAGGCCGAGGAAATCGACCGCCGCGCTGCGTCGAAGGACAACGAGCGCAAGGACGCGCAAAAAAGCCGCGAAGCGGAAGCCCAGCTTGTCCGCGACCGCAAGGGCCGTTTCGTCAAAATGAAAAAGGACGAGCCGGAAATCGTGCCGCCGTCCTTTGCGGAAGACCGCGATGAGGATCGTTCCGGCCGCCGCAGCGACAGCCGCAAATTCGGCAAGGCCGGCCGCGACGAAGCGCCGGAAACCAAAGACCGCGACCGCAAATCCTGGCGCGACGAAGAAAAACATGACCGCGCCGAGCGCGACCGGCCCGATTTGCGCGCCGACCGCAAATCCCGCGGCCCCGCCGTCGTTGACGCCGATTTTGAAGACATCGACGCTCCGCAAGCGGATTACTATGACGACCCGATGTCGAAGGGCTTTGGCCGCAAGGCGCGCGACGAGCGCCGCCGCGAGACCGCTCTGGCGCGCCTTGAAGATCTCGAGCCCGTCGCCGAGCGCATCTTTAACGAGGAATTCTTCACCGCGCTCCGCGTTCAGCCCAAGGAACTCGAACGCGCGATCCGCAAGGCGCGCCGCAGGGCCGAAGCGCGCGACAAGAACCGCTTGACGCCGCTCCGCGCAATCGGCTGGTCGGCCTGGGTCGGCGCGATCGCGGCTTGCGCCTTTGTCGCTTATTCCTATCGCAACAACATCGTCGCGATGTTCCCGAACGCCAAGACCGCCTATGAAGCGGTCGGCATTGAAGCAAATCCCTACGGCCTCAAGATCGAAGGCGTCACTCACCGCGTTGCGATGTCGCCCCAAGGCCCCGTGATTGAAATTCTCGGCCGCCTCCGGAATGAGGAAAAAGCCGAGGTCGCGCCGCCGATGCTGCAGGCTGAAGCCCTTGGCAAGGACGGCGAAGTGCTCTCGCGCTGGACCTTCGCGGCCGAGGCTTCCAAAGTCCGGGCCGGCGAGACCGCCGATTTTTCGACGAGGGCGCCGGCGCCCGACGGCGTCAACGAGGTGCTGCTTTCCTTCGCGCCCGCTGAAGGCGTCAAAGTCTCGGTCGGCGATCTTTTGAAGACGCCGAACTGAGGGCGTTGAATTTCGCGGGCGAGGCGTTAAACCCCGCTGATGCGAATTCTCCATTCTGAAACCGTGATCCGCGCGCGCATCGATGCGCTCGCCGCCGATATTGCGGCGGCGATGCCGAAGGATTTCCTGATGGCGCCGGTCTTGACGGGCGCTTTCGTTTTTGCGGCCGATCTCTTGCGCGCGCTGCACCGTTTGGGGTGCGACCCGCACGTCGATTTCGTGCAGCTCTCGAGCTATGGCGGCGCCAGGGCTTCGTCCGGCGTCGTCACGCTGCTCAAAGATTTTTCCGCGCCGCTTGAAGGGCGGTCGGTCCTCTTGATCGACGACGTTCTCGACACCGGGCGCAGTCTTCATTTTGCAAAAAACATGGTGCTCGACCGCGGCGCGATTGACGCGAAGATCGGCGTTCTCGTCAGGAAAGCGACCAGCCATCATGCCGATCTCAAGGCTGATTTCGTCGGCTTTGAAGCGTCCGCGGAAGATTTCATCGTCGGCTACGGCATGGACGATGACGGCAGGACGCGCGGGCTCCCTTATATCGGCGTCGTGGAATAATCACCCCCGCCGCGACGCTGTCACTTGCGTCGCTTCGCCTTCAAGGCCGCGCTCAGCGAGCGGCGGCGTCAGCGACGTATCGCGCA
>JBBTJH010000143.1:0-3196 GCA_038059555.1 Pseudomonadota bacterium
AAGGCGCGCGTTTTTTATTTTCGCGCCCTTCGGCGCGGGGCGGGGGAGCGGAAGACTTCGCGCGAGGCGTCTCACTCTCTGACGAACGCCGTCACCTTCGTCAGGAAGGCTAAACTTTCGTCGCGCTTTTGAAGTCCTGCGCCGGCGAAATGCGCGGCGAGGTCGAGGCGGCAATAGCTGTCGTAATAAGGCTCGTGAAATCCGCGCGGGAAATTTTCGAGCAACGTATCGAGCCCCGGCTCATCGCCGAACTGGATCGTATCGACCAGCAGAAATGTCCCGCCGGGTTTTAAAAGTCGCGCCGCTTCCCGCGCGACATCAACGCGAATTTTCGGCGGCAATTCGTGGAAGAGATAAACCGCCGCGATAATATCGAAGCTCGCGTCAGCAAGGCCCGTCGCCTCGGCGTTCGCCTCCATGAAGCGAACCTGGCGAAAGTTTGAAAGCGTCGTCTGCGCCTTGCCGAGATAAGCGGGCGACAAATCGAGCGCGGTCGCGCGAAGGCGCGGCCAGTTATCGAGAACGGTTTCAAGAAACCCGCCAGCGCCGCAGCCAAGATCGAGCAGCTCGACGCTTGCGGGATCGCGCCCCTCAAGCGATCGGCGGATGAACGGCAGCGCCTGACGGCGCATCGCAGCGCCTGCGCCGGTAAAGAGCGTTTCGACCTGCATGTCATAGCGGTCGGCCGACCCAGCCGACAGCCAGCCGTCGGTCTGAAAATGAAAGTTCTGAAGATAATAGCGCGGATATTTTCCGGCGGCGTCCTCGCTCAAGACCTCCGAATGACCGTTGGCGTATTTGCGCCGCGCGACTTTCTCGGTGTCGAGGAGATAATCGCGCGACAATTTCGCGAGCTTTGAAATCGACGGAGGCCGCCGCAATTCGAGCGGCATTTTGTAGGCGCCCGATCTGATATTCTCCCAGTCGGCGCGGAAAAGCGCGCGAAAAGATTGTTTCAGCCTCTCACGGTCAAGCGTTGCAAATTCATCCGCGGCGGGCGCCTCGCCTGGCCGCGCGATCGGGCCCATCTTGCGCCGGCCTGCGAGATAGTGCCCCGTGAACCACGCAATGCGCGCGAGCTGCGAGGCGCTGTAGCTCGCCCGCTTGATCGCCATTCCTATTCCGGCCACCGCCAACCTCGCAATTCATAATAGCGCCGACGCGGCGTCGCCTGCAGCGGATCGATCTTGTTGCGCGCGCACCAGGCGACGTGAAAGAGAGCGCCGAGGATGCCGAGCGCCCACGGAACAAGCGCCGCCCAATATCCTATCATGAACGACGATCCGGCGGCGATCGTAGCGACAATCGTCCATTTGACGATTTTGCGCAGCACCGGCGTCTCTGTTTCAAAAACCGCAAACACCGACTGGCCGACGATTGCGACTACCAGCATCGACAACAGCGTCGCTTCAAGCGCGGACAACGGCATGGCGCGTCCCAGGTTGCAATCTGAACACCCCGACGAGCTCAACGTGGGGCGAATAGACGAACTGGTCAACCGGCGTCGTCTGCGACAGCGTGTAGCCCCCGTCTCGCAGCAGCGCGGCGTCGCGCGCGAAAGTGACGGGGTTGCACGAAACGCCGATGATCGTTGGAACGCCGCTTTTTGCAAGTTCCAAAGCTTGCGCCTGCGCCCCGGCGCGCGGCGGGTCGAAAATGACGGCGTCGAAAGCCTTCAGCTCCTTCGCGCCAAGCGGGCGCTCATAGAGATCGCGCGTTTGGGCTTTGACGGGATTGATGTTGAGGCCCGCGGCCTGCGCGCCGGCGGCCGCTTTGGTGAGCGCGTCGATCGACCCGCTGTCGCTATCGACCGCAAAGACGGTCGCCGCCCGCGCGAGCGGCAGCGAAAACGTCCCGCAGCCGGAAAAAAGATCGGCGATTTTTTTGGCGCCCGCAGCCGCCCCCATCACTAGCGCGATGAGAGCGGCTTCCCCTTCCCGGCTCGCCTGCAGAAAGCCGCCCGGCGGCGGCGTCACCGGAATGCCGTCAAACCGGACAAGCGGCGGGGCAAATAAAGCCATAGTGTCGCCGTTCATTGAGAGCCGCACGGCGTTCGCCGCGCTCGCGGCCGCCATCAGATCGGCAAGCGCAGGCCCTCGCGGCTCCTTCGTCTTTCCCGAAATCGCAATATCGAGACCGTTATCGCAGAGCGTCACCGCGAGATCGAACTCGCGCGCCTCGATTTTCGCCGCGAGCGCGCGGAGCGCCGGCAAGCGCGAGGACAATCCCTGATGCAAGATCAGGCAGGAGTCGATCGCGGCGATCTCAGCCGAACGCCGCGCGTTAAAGCCGAATGACAATTCGCCCCCGGCTTTTTTGACCGCGAAGACCGCGCGCCGCCGTGATGCGGCGGGCGTTTCAATCGTCTCAGCGACGGATGCCTCGTCAAAGCCTTCGCGCGCCAGCGCTTCAATGACGCGCCGCCTTTTCCACCTGCGGTAATAATCTGGCGAGAGGTGTTGCAGCGCGCAGCCGCCGCACGCGCCATAATGACGGCAGGGCGCCTCACTGCGATCGGCGCCCTTTTCCACGAGCGCGACGAGCGCTCCCCTGTCGCCGCGCACATCGATTTCAGCAAGATCGCCGGGCGCCGTCAGCGGCGTAAAGACGCGCGCGCCATCGACGAGGGCGACGCCGTCGCCGCCGGCGGCGATATCTTCAACGCGCGCCGTCACGCGCCGCGCCGGCTGCGCCTTTGTTTCCCTATGCCGAGTTGATCGCGCCAGATAGAAATGTCCCATGGCCGCCGCCGCCGGAGAAATTGGCGAAGGCTCCCCGAATTCGTCATGGCGCCCTCTTACCCGGCGCGCTAGAAGGATGCCATGGCCAAGACCTTCGATCTCATCTTGAAGAACGGAACCGTCGTCAATCATGACGGCGAGGGGAAGCGCGATGTCGGCGTCATTGCGGGGCGCATCGCTGAAATCGGCGATCTGTCGCGCGCCTCGGCCGGCGAGACGCTCGATTGCACGGGGCTCCACGTCCTCCCCGGCGTCATCGACACGCAGGTGCATTTCAGAGAGCCCGGCCCCTCGCACAAGGAAGATCTCGAATCGGGAAGCCGCTCGGCGGTTTTAGGGGGCGTCACGGCCGTCTTTGAAATGCCGAACACCAATCCGCTGACGACGACGGCCGCCGCAGTGGAGGACAAGCTGTCGCGCGCTGCCGAAGCGCTCAGCCACGATCCCGCCGCGCT
>JBBTJH010000144.1:0-6635 GCA_038059555.1 Pseudomonadota bacterium
GAATAAGGATCACCGAATGCCTATCCGCCGCGTCCTTCATGCTGCATTGTCTGCAGCGCTCATCGCTCTTTCGGCGCCCGCTTTCGCGGCCGAGCGCGCGCCGGTCCTCGCGCAAGTGTCGGCGCCCCATTCCTATTACTGGCGCGAGATGTATGCGCCGCAACTGACAAGCGGGCCTTCTAGCCTTGTGTGGTCGCTGGACGGTAAAGCGCTCTATTTTTCGATGCAGGGGCGCATCTGGCGCCAAAAGATCGACGAGGTTAAGGCGCAGCAGGTGACCGACGGCGCCGGCTATGATTACCAGCCGGATCTGTCGCCCGATGGACGTTATCTCATTTTCACCCGCCGTCTCGGCGATGCCATCAATCTGGTCATTCGCGATCTGAAATCAGGAAAAGAAACGCAATTGACGCAAGGCGGCGCCGTCAATCTCGAAGCGCGCTGGGCGCCGGATGGCGCAAAGATCGCCTATGTGACGACAGCAGAAAGCGGCAACTTCCATATTGCGCTCGCCGAGCGCGCCAAAGACGGCTGGACGCATCGGCGCTGGCGGCCGGAAACGCATAGCGGCGCCGGGCGCTATTATTATTCGCAAGTTGATCACGAGCTGAGCCCCGCATGGTCGCCGGACGGGGAGGAGCTCGTTTTCGTCTCCAATGAAAATGTATTGCACGGGACGGGACGGATCGTGCGCCAGAAACTTGATCTCAGCGCGCCGGCCGAAATCATTCGCGACGAGGAAACGAACTGGAAAGCGCGCCCCGAATTTTCGCCCGAGGGAAAACGCATAACCTATACGTCCTATTATGGCCGTCAGCGGCATCAGCTCTGGATGACGACCGCCACGCCCGGCGGGTTCCCGATGCCGTTTACCTATGGCGATTTTGATGTGACGAACGCGCGCTGGTCGCGCGATGGGTCGAAGGTCGCGTATGTCTCAAATGAAACGGGCGGACTTCAGATCGAAATTGTCGAGATTGTCGGCGGCGCACGGCAGACGCTGCGAACTACTGAGCTAACCCGCAAGAAGAAAAGCTCGGATCTCACTCTCCGAATCATTGACGCCAAAGGATCGCTGACGCCTGCGCGCGTGCAAATCCGCGCGGGCGACGCGCGCGATTACGCGCCGATGGGCGCGCTTATCCATGCGGATGATTTTCGCGATCCAGCACTTGGCGTTGAAACGCATTATTTTCACAGCGACGGTGAGGATATAATCACGCTTCCGCCGGGCGAGGCTGAAATCCGCGTCTGGCGCGGTCTTGCCGCGACGCCGGTGCTGCGGAAAATAAACGTCGCGCGCGATGATGCGAAGGTTGAGATCGCGCTTGATGACCTCGCCGCAGATTTCAGCGCCTGGAAAAGCGGCGACGTTCATGTCCACATGAATTACGGCGGGGCTTATAAGATTGACGGCGTCGGCTTGGCGAGACAGGCGGGCGCCGAAGCTCTCGATCTCGCCTTTAATCTCATCGTCAACAAAGAACAGCGTATTCCCGACATCGCAGAGTTTTCGCCGTCGCCCAAGCGTTACGGCGGATCGAACATCGTTATCGCTGAGGCGCAGGAATTTCACACCAGCATCTGGGGGCATCTCGGTCTCATCGGGCTTGACGATCATGTTTTGATTTCGGACTACGCCGGATACCCGAAGACGGCGGTGCAGAGCCTTTATCCCGACAACGCGGCGGTTGCGAAATTGGCGCATCGGCAAAACGCGCTCGTCGGCTATGTTCACCCGTTTGATCCCCCGGCGCCCGATCCGGAACAGAAAGCGCGGTTTTCTTATGCTCTGCCGGCGGATGTCGCGTTAGGGCTCGTCGATTATCTCGAGATTGTCGGCTTTAGCGACCACAAGATCACCGAGGCGGTTTGGCATCGGCTGTTGAATTGCGGGTTTCGCCTTCCGGCTGCCGGCGGCACCGATGCGATGACGAATTATGCGTCCTTGCGCGGGCCCGTGGGGCTTGACCGAACCTATGTCGATCTCGGCGACCATCCGCCGGCTGAGCCTGCGGCATTCACGCGCGCATGGCTCGATGGGCTGAAGGCCGGGAAAAGTTTTGCGACCAACAGCGCGCTTCTTTCTCTGTCGGTTGAAGGCGCGGGGCCGGGCGCCGAGCTCAAGCTCAAAAAAGGCGTCCACACGCTGAAATTTTCAGCCCGCATGGAATCGATCGCCGCGATCAAATCGCTGGATGTCATCCTCAATGGAAAGGTCGTGCAATCGCTGCCGCTCACTAATGACGGCAAGAGCGCGCGCGCCGAAGGCGAAGTGACGCTCGATGGGTCCGCATGGATTTCACTGCGCGCCGCCAGCGACGAAGCGTCGCCGGATGTTTTCGATCTCTACCCCTACGCGGTGACGTCGCCGATATATGTGACGGTGGACGGCAAGCCGAAACGCTCGCGCGAGGATGCTGACTTTTTCATCGCCTGGGTCGACCGCCTGATCGCCTATGCGAGGGATGAAGCGGCGTTCAACACCGAAGATGAGCGCGCGGCGGTCGTCGCCAATTTTCAAAAAGCCCGGCGCGAGCTTGAGCGGCGTCGCTAAGGCGGGGCGGGGTCCCCTCGCGTCATCCCGGAAATCGCCATCAGGCGATTATCCGGGATCCCGATCTGCATGGGGTCCCGGATAAATCGCTGCGCGATTTTCCGGGATGACAGTCCGGGGATTGCGTTTCGCCTATACGGGGAATTTCCGCGCCGAAATTCCCGTTATTGATTGTTGAAATCAGCGACGGAATTTCCCGTCTCGTCCGTTTAACATCTGACGTGACTTGGAAGCGTGCTTCACGGCCCGCTTCGGCTCTTTGACAAGTGAATATTTTCAATGCGCGCGGCTTCTTTATCAGAAGCTGTGCGACCGAGAGCGCCTGCGCCTCTAAAAGGCGCCCCATTTCAACTCACGAAATGGCGCCTTTTTCGGCTGCGCACCGCGCAGAAGGCCGAAAAACCAGAGGACGGCGCCGCCAAAAAGGCGCCCAAAATTCTACGCGAGCGCGGCGTCGATCTCTGCGGGCGCGGGCTTTTCACGCCGCCGCGCCAGCGGAATTGTCTCGCGCATCTGGCCGGCGAAATGGCGCAGCAGGATTTCGTCGCGCCCGAGCGGCCCGGTCTGGAATTGCGAAGATCCCATGCCGGCCTGCACGCGCTCAATCAAATCCTTGTCCTCGCGATTGACGTCGCGGTTGATGCGAACGCTCAAATACCGCGCGAGGCGCATCTCCCGCCGGTCGTCGGGAAGCGCGTAGGCGCACTCGCGAAGGAGGCACGAGGTTGGCGTCAGCGGGATGAACTGCATGAAGTCGACCTGATCTGGATAGATGTCGAACATCAGATTCGGCCACAGCTTGTAATAGGTCCACAGCCGCTGCCGGTCGTCGGGCAGATGATCGACAGAGGGAAGTATCTTGCAATAGGCGGCGTTCGACTTTGACGGCATGCGGCCGGTTTCGAGATCGCCGAAAATCTTGAAGACGCCGCGATCGATCGCGAGGCGATAGGTCGGTCCGATGAGGCCGTTAAGGCCCCAATGGGCGACCGGAATATGCAAAGCGTCGCAATAATTATCGCAGCCGTTTTTCCAGTTCACTTCGCGAACGCGCGAGCCGATTTTCCGCAAGGGCTTCATCTCGGCGGTCTTGTATATCCCGAGCTCTTCTTCGATCGGCGCCATATAATCGGCGAGCGAGGCCCCGCCGGATTGAAAGCGGATAAAGACGAACCCCGCGAAGTTTTCACATTCAAGCGGGAGAAGGCCGTGATCGGCGCGCTCGAAATTCTCGTATTGATCGAGATAGGGAACGCCCGACAGCCGCCCGTCAAGCTGATAGGTCCAGGCGTGATAGGGGCAGACGATGTTGCGTCCGCAATTTCCCTGATCGCCATCGACAAGCCGCGCCGCGCGGTGACGGCAGAAATTGTGGAAAGCGCGAATGCGGCCATCCTTGCCGCGCACGGCGAGCGCCAGTTCGCCGAACATCGCGAAGGTCGAATAATCGCCGATATTCGGGATGTCGCTCTCATGACAGACGAGATGCCATGACGGCATGAAGACGTCGCGGCGTTCAAGCTTCATGAAATCGGCGTCGGAATAAGTCCACGCGGGAAGGCTCTGCGCGGCTTCGTCGGCGACGACGCGCAAATTCGGTTTGGTCGGTTCGGCGCGGGTCATGGAATTCACCTCGATCGTCAGTCTACGCCTTTGCCCCGAACGGTGACAACTGCGCCTTTTTGCAGCATTTCGGCGGCGTTAAGGATGTCTTCCCGGCTGACTTTGTCCAGCCGGGCGGCGAACGCCTCGGCGCTTTCGGGGCCGCCGGTCGCGAGAAAGTCCCGGATCAGCGCGTCCGCTATCTCCTCGTTGGATTGCGCCGCGCTGATCTTGCGGCCGAGGAGATGGCGCTTGGCCTCGGCGATTTCGGCGCTGCTCGGCGGCGCGGAGTGAAGGCGCGCGATTTCGGATTTCAAAAGCGCCTTGAAGGCGTCAACTTTCTCCGGATCGACGCCGGCCGCAATGGTCACCGCTCCGCCGCCCGTCCCTGCGCGATATTGCGTGTCGATATAATAAGCGAGCCCACGTCGCGATATCGCCTCCTTGCCAAGCCGGCCTTCATAGCCGTGCGAGAGAATGTAAAGCGCGATTTTCGTTGCGAGCGCGTCTGCAGCGCCCGGCGCCGCCGCGATGTAGCCGACGGCGTGTTGAGTTTTCGGCGCGTCGAGGACGATATCGAGATCTTCACCGGTCGTGATGCTGGAAGGGTTTGCGGGAGAGGCAGAGGGAAGGCCGTTCGCAAAACGCGCTACCGCCCGAGCATCGGCATCGCCGCTGATTGCGACGGCGAGCAGGCCGGCATGATCGGCCGGTGTGAACATTCCAACGAAAATCTCGTCGAGCCGGGTCATCGGATCGTCGCTGGCGGCGACTGGCGATTCCTTCGGCGCAGCGAATGCGATCTCTCGCGATATCACATCAAAAAGCTTGTCTGAATCCCAGGCGGGGGCGCTTTCGCGGATTGCGGTAAGGTCGAAGACAGGAGAATCTGGTTCGCAGAAATTGCACTCAAATCGTCCGCCGAGAACTGCCGTCTCAGCGACCGTCGGCGATAGGTCAGATTTCTGGAAAAAGGTTGGGGCGCTGCGCGGCGAGCGAATTTCAACGGCAGCGGGCGCCGTGTCGCCGGCGGCGGGCGCTCCGCTTCGCGCGTCTGCTTCGGTCGCAATTTGCGCCGTTTCCGACTCTGGCGGCGCGCCGGGTTCGAGCCACGCGATAGTGCGGCGGTCCTTCCGCAGATATCCGGCGGCGACGCGGGCCACGTCGTCTGCGGTCACTTTCTCAATCGCGGCTTGAAGCGTCAGATATTGGTCTAGTGCGCCAATGCCAGCGAAATAGGCGAGCTGATGCGCGGCGTCCTCGGTCGTCTCCACATCGAAGGCGAGGGCGGCGCGGGTTTCCTCTTTCGCCGCCGTGAGGGTCTCATTCGAAACCGGCGCCTTGGCCATCTTGTCGAAGACGCCTTGGATCGCCTCCTCAGTTTTACGCTCGTGCGATTGTTCCGCCGCCGCTCCAGAAATCACAAAGGCGTATTGCTCGGCGGTCGGAATGATCCATGTGCGAACGTCGCCTGCCGTCGCCAGAAGCGAGTTGTCGCCGACCGGCGTTCCCCAGTCATTCCGGTTGAAATTGACGCCGCTGGTCTCGCCGATCAAGGCCTGCAAGACAAGAAACGCCGGAAAATCCGGATGCGACGCCGCCGGCGCCGGATAGGCGATCTTGAAAAGTTTTTCGTCCGAGGGAAGCGACAGACGCACGCGCCGCTCGCCGGTGCGCGGGATTTCTCCGGTCAGCGGCGCTTTCGCCTCTGCCGGTTTTTTGATTTTCCCGAATTTTTTAATCACAGCCGCGCGAACCTCAACGCGGTCGAAGTCTCCAACCAGCGCGATGACGACGTTTTGCGGCGCGTAATGACGGCGGTAAAACTCTCGCAAATCCGCATGGGTTATCGCCTTGACGTCTTCCGCGTAACCGATCGTGTTGTTGCGATAGGGGTGGGTCAGAAAATGAGCCGCGATCAGCGTGTCGAAAAGGACGGTGTCCGGATCGTTCAAATAGCCGTTCATTTCCGCAAGGACAGCGCCGCGCTCGGCTTCCACATCTTCCTTCAAGACGTCGAGACGCGCCATGCGATCGGCTTCGATATCGAGGAGGAGCTGAAGGCTTTCCTTCGGCGCCGTCGCGAAATAATTCGTGTTGTCGATCCAGGTGTAGCCATGCCATTCCCCGCCCGCCGCGTAAATCTCGCTGACAAGACCGGTGTCGGGGAAGTTTTTTGATCCGCGAAACGCCATGTGCTCGAAGAAATGCGCAAGGCCCAATCGCCCGTCGGGATCGTCCTTCGCGCCAGTCCGGTAAACCGTCTGGATGCTGACGACCGGGAAAGTCCGGTCTTCAAGGAGGATCAAGGTCAGTCCATTGTCCAGGCGCTCAACCGAGGCGCGCGAGAGATCGAGCCGGGCCTGGGCGCTTGTCGCGAAGCACAATAGCAGCATCAAGACCACGGTCATTCCGGGGCCGCGCGATCCTTCGAGACGCGTTGCTTCGCAACGCTCCTCAGGATGAGGAGAGCTCA
>JBBTJH010000145.1:0-6584 GCA_038059555.1 Pseudomonadota bacterium
CGGATTTCGCCGCCTTCACCGCTTTATCGACGTCGGCCGCATCGCCGAGCGCGATTTTTGCAAATGGCTGTTCGGTCGCGGGATTGATGACGTCGAGCTTTCCCTTGCCATGTGGCTCGACCCATTCGCCGTTGATGTAGAACTTCGTGAGGTCGCGCATTGCCGGTCTCCTTGCTGGTTTTCCCGTGACGCTAGGCCATAATCCGATCGAGTGGAATTCTGTCGCTCGCGGATTTTGCCTCAATATTTTTTATCTGAGCAACCTCCGTGCGCCAAGGCGCGCGGAAATTGCCTTTACTCATTCTTTCGCCCGGGGCTGACACGCTGAGGTTCTCAATAGTCAATGAGGAACAGCGGGCAGGGGGCGAGCTTTTCATCCGTCGGCACGAAGCCGACATAGTCAAACACCGACGGCGCTCCCAGCGTCGCAATCGCCGCATAGGCGAAATCTTCGCTCGCGTAGATCTTCCCCGGCGCCGTTTGAGGCCTGCACGACACGGTGAGGAGCGATTGGGCGAGATCGGTCTGGTTCTTCTCGTCTCTGACGCCGATCCCGACGTCGAGCCAAATCCGTGCGGAGGCGCCGGCCGTCGATTGCGCGACTTGCCGCGCCGCTTCGACTGCTTCCTGCGGGGCGTCGTAGAGGTAAATCGGCAGCGTACCGTTCCGGAGCTTGAAGAGCGGCTGCTTGGTGATGGAGCTTTCGAGCGCCCTGACATCGCCGCCTTCGGCAGCGACCGCATAGAGATAAGTCGGCGCAGTTTTCGGCGCTTCCTCAGCAGAGGTCGCCAGCCAGTCGTCTTCCTCAAGGACGCACCCAAGCCCAAGGGACTTCCAGATTTCAGAGTTTTCGACGCTGACGGAATCTTTTATGGTCCGCCCGTTCTGCAGCGCCATGAACGAAAAGGGGTCTGTCGCAAGCTCGCTCGCCATCCGCATGGCGCGTCCCATCGCGATGCGCGCGCCGAGCCGGTAAGCGGACCTTGAAGGCGTCGTCCGCCGCACCCATTCAATCGTCTTCGCCCGCTCAAGACAGGCGATGAAGCGCTCGCGCCAGTCGCCGCCCGATGGCGCAACCGACGCGGCGAGAAATTCAGTCGGCGGAAGCGGAAGATGCACATGGAGCGGAGTGCCGGCTTCGAGCGCCGCTTCCGCGATGATGATATCGGCGCCCGCCGCGAGCGCGCCGATCGCGGCGATGCACTGGTTTCTGGAGAAGAAATCGGCAGCTCGCGTTTTCAGCGCCTCAAGGGCTTTCTGGCGCGCGCCGCTCGCCGGGGTTAGCGGCCCGCAGAAATATAAGACCTTGCCCTGCGGAAGCGACCGGTCGATCCATGCGTCGCTGACGCCGAGCGCGGTTTTCAACCGGCGCAGCTGCTTCCTCGTTGTTGCGATCTTTCCGGGCGCTGCGTCGATTGCTTTGGCCGCTGCGCCGAATTCGCTCGCCGCGGCGGCTTTATCGCCCTCGATCAAAAGGCATTCGGCCAGAGTCGCGCGCGACCAGTAAGACGGCTCGTCGTCGTCAATTTCTTCAAGCGCGCCCGCCACGTCGGCGCGGATAATGCTGGCGATCGCTCTCGCATGGGAAAGATCGCCGCTCATCGCAAAGGTCGATGCGGCGTTCACGCCGGCATAGGCCGTCTTCATGGCGTCGAATATGCGCTCAAAGCCCTCGGCTGCGGCTTTGAGTTGCGCTCCATCGGGCGCGTCGCCGGCCTCAAAGGCAAGGTCCCGTCGAAGGCGCGGTCCGATGCTGGCGACGTCCTCGTTGGCCGCGTCCGTCGAAAGCTTGAAAGTTTCCGCGAGCGATAACGCCTCGGACAATGACCCCATGCGCGCCAGAGCGAGCACGGCGAAATACTTGAAGCGATCGTCTTTGGGCGCGCGTCTCGCGCCTTCCATGGCCAGATCGTGCGCGGCGATATTGAGGCCGAGATTGATGTGCGCTTCAATCTCCCACAAATAATCATTGTCGGCCGTGCCGGAGCCGGCTGACTGACGGCTTCCGGCCAGCTGGGCGAGGCGTTTGCGGTTTTCGATGATGAGATCGCCGCTCTTCGACTGGAAGATAAGCCCGGACTTTTCCCACATGGTGAGGGTGCGGTTGATATGCTCCCGGCTGACCCCCAGCATTTCGCCGATCTGCGTTTGTTGCAGGCGCCCGAGATTGACCGTCGGCTCCCACAGATTGCCGGCGGCGATGGCGCCGAACTGCTCAAGAAACGCCGCGAGCCGCATCTCGAGCGGATGCTGCAGCGAGGCGGAAAAGCGCCCTGTCACTTCCCTGACCGTCGTGGCAAGCGATCCAAGGCACGCCGCCGATAATTCGCTCGACCGGCGCAGCACGCGCACAAAGTCGGAGATGGGGATCGCGACCAGCGTCAGGTTCGAGAGAGCCCGCCATTCGCCGATCGGGGCGGCGGCGCCTCCTGCCATCCACTCGGCCGCCCGGACCAGCCCGATGACCCCGCCCGGCCCCAGCAAGGTGACGAGAACCGATTTTTCAGTCGCCGGGTCGAGGTCGAGGAGAGCGGCCGCGCCGGTCTCAACGACGTAGATCTCGCCGTCTTTTCCCTTGGGGGCCGAGATCGGCTTTCCCCTCGGAACGGCGAGGCCCCGCGCGCAGCGCGCGAGTTCCGCGACATCGTCCGCCGCGAGACCCTGAAACAGGGAGGCGGCCGCGATGCTGCGGCTCCAATAGGTCCGTTCCGCCAGTTTTGAGGGCTCAGCCAAGGATCCTCCAGGGGGAGAAGAGGATCCCATAGCAGAAAATCCGGCCTGATGAGAAACGACTTCCGGGTGAAAATCGGCCAAAAACAAGAAACGGCCGGATTTCTCCGGCCGCTCCAGACTCCCCCAGATTATTGACGCGAAGGGCATCGCGCCAAGTCTCCCCCGGACGGCGGCGCTTTCGGGCGTTTGTGAAGGGGCAACAACAAGAAGGGGCCGCCGTCCGTGAGTTATACATAGGGGCGGATCCGCCGGGAGGTTGTGACCTTGGTCACAGCGCCGGACGATTTCTCCCACGGCCTTGCAGGCCCGGAGGGTGTCACCTCGGCGATGATCCTCACACCTATCCGAACGGCGCCTGCCGGGGAGGTGCGTCCTGCACCGACATAATCCATATTCTTGTTTTGACGTGGGCGGAAACGCTGTATATTTTCGAAGCATCCGGAATCGGCGGCTGATGTTGCGGCGATGCCGGAACAGGCTCGGGGCGGGAAACACATGAAGAAAACGTTCGCGGCGGCTTTTACGCTCGCCGCGTTATCTGCGACTGCCAATCAGGCGGGTGCGCTTGAGATACGTTTTTATCCCGGAGAACGCGTTTACGCCTATCAGCTTGACGGGATGCGCGGAACGAACAGCGTACTCCTTCACAATATCGCGGTCGTCAACGACGGTGCGGCGCCAGTGCGGCTCGACGAGGTCGCGATCGAACTTTTGTCGGGGGGACGCCCGGTCGAAACGCGCACGATCGGCGCTGCTGAATTGGCGAGCGCCGCGGCGAACGGCGCCGAGCTTCAGAGGGCGGCGCTTTTCGACCTCTTGCGCTTCCAGTTCGGCGGCGAGCGATTGCTGCCGCCGGGCGCCGTTCTTTCGGACGATCTCAACCTCGATCCGGGCGAGGCGGTCCTCATTACGTCGCAGGCCGTCGCGTTTCGCGGCGCGCGCGAAGCGGCGCGCGTGCGCGTCAACGGCGGGGTGGCGGCGCGCGATTTGCCGATCAGCATCGAACAGTCGAAGATCGCCTATTCGTTTCCGCTGCAGGGCGCCTGGTACGTCGCCGCCGGATCGAGCTTTCACACCGGCCATCGCTGGTCGCCGATGGAGGAGTTCGCCTATGATTTCGTGCAGCTTGGCGCCGACCTTCGCACCCATCGCGGCAAGGGAACGCGGTTCGCCGACTATTACGCCTATCGCGAACCGGTTCTCGCGGCCGCGCCCGGCAAAGTGGTCATCGCGATCAACGATGAGCCGGAAAATGTCGCCGCCATGAAGCGGGCGGACGAGACGACAGAGGTCTATTTTGAGCGCCTCCAGCAGGAACAGTTCGCGCGCATCGCCGGCGGCGGCCGCGGCGTCGGCGGCAGTCAGGTGATGATCGACCACGGAAACGGGGAATATTCCTTCTACGCGCATCTCAAACCCGGCAGCGTTCGCGTGAAGGAGGGCGACGTCGTTGAAACCGGCGCGCTGCTCGGTCTCCTTGGCTCCTCCGGCAATTCGACGGAGCCGCATCTGCATTTTCAGGTTTGCGACGCCCCGGACCCGCTTCTTTGCGCGGGCGTTCCGGTGAAGTGGGCGGATGTCGAACCCTTGTTCCCCGATCTGCCGCGCGCCTTGCAGTCGGGCGACCTCGTGAAGAAGGCAGCGGCGCATTAACGACCGCCTTTATCCAAGATAGCCGTTCTTTCGCAAATGCTCGACGATCTCGCCGGCCGCGTCGGCGGCAGTCGTTTTTGAGGTGTCGAGCGTGATTTCGGCGCGCTCCGGCGGCTCATAATCGGAATCGATGCCGGTGAAGTTCTTGATCTCGCCGCGCCGCGCTTTGGCGTAGAGGCCTTTGACGTCGCGCTTTTCGCAGACGCTGAGCGGCGTCGAGACGAAGACCTCGATGAACTCGCCGTCCTCGACCATTTCGCGCGCCATGCGCCGCTCGCTCTGGAAGGGCGAGATGAAGGAGACGAGGACGATCAGTCCCGCGTCGACCATCAGCTTTGCGGTTTCAGAAACGCGGCGGATATTCTCGACGCGATCGGCGTCGGTGAAGCCGAGATCCTTGTTGAGCCCGTGGCGGACATTGTCGCCGTCGAGCGTGTAGGTGTGGCGCCCGAGATCGCAGAGGCGCTTTTCAACGAGATTGGCGACCGTCGATTTCCCCGCGCCCGAAAGCCCGGTGAACCACAAGACGCAGGGGCGCTGGTGTTTCGCCTTGGCGCGCGCGGCTTTGTTGACGTCAAGATCTTGCCAGTGAACGTTTTGCGCGCGGCGCAGCGAGAAGTCGATCATTCCGACGCCGACCGTGTTGTTGGTCCGCTTGTCGATGATGATGAACGATCCCGTCTCGCGATTGTGCGCATAAGGATCGAAGGCGATCGGCGCGGAGGTCGAGATGTTGCAAAAACCGACCTCGTTCAGTTCGAGCGTCTTGCCCGACATGTGTTCGAGCGTGTTGACGTTGACCTTGTGCTTCAACTCGCTGATCGCGCCCGAGATGAGGCGGTTCGCGGTCTTGAAGAGATATTGACGGCCCGGAATCATTTCCTCGTCGTGCATCCAGATGAGGTGCGCGGCGAACTGGTCGCTCTGCTCGGCCGGCGCTTGTCCGGCGCAGATGATGTCGCCGCGCGAAATGTCGATTTCGTCGGCGAGCGTCAAGGTCACCGCCGCATGCTGGCCGGCCTCGGCGAGATCGCCGTCCTTGGTCACGATGCGCGTGACGGTCGAGCGTTTGCCCGACGGCGCGACGACGATTTCATCGCCGGGCTTTACCGTTCCTGACGCGATCGTCCCCGAAAAGCCGCGGAAATCGAGATTGGGGCGGTTCACCCATTGCACGGGAAGGCGGAACGGCTCGGCCGAGCCGTCTTTTTCAACGTCAACGGTCTCAAGATAGGGGAGGAGCGCAGGCCCCTTGTGCCACGCCGTCGCGGCGCTCTTGGTCAGGATATTGTCGCCCTCAAGCGCCGAGATCGGTATGCAGACGATCGAGGAAAAGCCGAGTTTTCCGGCGAAGGCGCGATAGTCGGCCTCGATCTTGTCGAACGTGCTCCTTGAATAATCGACAAGGTCCATCTTGTTGATGGCGACGACGATGTGGCGGATGCCGAGCAGCGAGCAAATATAGGAATGGCGCCGCGTCTGTTTCAAAATTCCCTGACGCGCGTCGATCAAGATGATCGCGACATCGGCCGTCGAGGCGCCGGTCGCCATGTTGCGGGTGTATTGTTCGTGCCCCGGCGTGTCGGCGACGATGAATTTGCGCTTTTCGGTCGAGAAGAAACGATAGGCGACGTCGATCGTGATGCCTTGCTCGCGCTCGGCCGCGAGGCCGTCGACGAGGAGGGCGAAGTCGATCTTCTCGCCTTGCGTTCCCATCTTTTTGGAATCGGCTTCAAGCGCGGCGAGCTGGTCTTCGTAAAGCAGCTTGGTGTCGTAGAGGAGCCGCCCGATCAGGGTCGACTTGCCGTCGTCGACGCTGCCGCAGGTAATAAAGCGCAGCATCGACTTTTTTTCATGCGCGTCGAGATAGGCGATGATGTCGTCGGCGGCGGTTACGGCGGCGTGACTCATGAGCGCGCTCCAGCGATTGAGGCCGCTTCACCTCTCCCTCGGGAGAGGTCAAAACCGCGAAGCGGTTTTGGGTGAGGGGACCGCGCTTCGAGTGAAAGGGCCGACCCCTCACCCGCTCGGCTATCGCCTCGCTGGCCTCTCCCAAGGGAGAGGCGAAGATCCTTCGAGACGCGATGCTGCGCATCGCTCCTCAGGATGAGGGTTTCTTGATTTCCAGCAATCCTCATCCTGAGGAGCGCGCCGTTTGGCGCGCGTCTCGAAGGATGGGCCATGAGCGCCGCCATCAG
>JBBTJH010000145.1:6594-7230 GCA_038059555.1 Pseudomonadota bacterium
TTCTTCTTCTCCATCGACGCCGACTGGTCGTGGTCGATGACGCGGCCCTGCCGTTCCGAGCTTGTCGAAACCAGCATTTCCTGAATGACTTGCGGCAAGGTCGTCGCGGTTGAGCGAACGGCGCCGGTCAGGGGATAGCAGCCGAGCGTCCTGAAGCGGACGACTTCCAGTTTCGGCTTCTCGCCTTTTTTCAGCGGCATGCGCTCGTCATCGACCATGATGAGCGCGCCGTCGCGATCGACGACCGGGCGCGCTTTGGCGAAATAAAGCGACGGGATCGGAATGTTTTCGCGATAGATATATTGCCAGATATCGAGCTCGGTCCAGTTCGAGATCGGGAAGACGCGGATCGATTCGCCCTTGTGGATGCGCGTGTTGTAAATGTCCCAGAGTTCCGGGCGCTGGTTCTTCGGGTCCCAGCGGTGCTGCGCGGAGCGGAACGAAAAGATGCGCTCTTTCGCGCGGCTCTTTTCCTCGTCGCGGCGCGCGCCGCCGAAAGCGACGTCGAATTTATATTTGTCGAGCGCTTGCTTCAGCCCTTGCGTCTTCATCACGTCGGTGTGGATCGCTGAGCCGTGCGTGAAGGGGCCGATCCCCTGTTTGACGCCGTCTTCGTTGACATGAACGATGAGCTCG
>JBBTJH010000146.1:0-1309 GCA_038059555.1 Pseudomonadota bacterium
TGCCGGGGCGTCAATTCTAAAGTCTCGTGGACGCAGGTCGAAACCGGCTCGGCGATCACCTGGAAATATCCGTCCTGCGTTTTGAAAGGCGAGAATTCCTCGGGCGAGTTCTATTCGATCGCGATCACCAACAACCATCAGCAAGCCGACACCGGCACCAAGATGATTCATTTGGGGCGCAACACCAAATCGCGCATCATTGCGAAGGGGATTTCGGCGGGAAAATCGAACTCGACCTATCGCGGCCTCGTCTCTATCCACCGCAGCGCGGCGGGCTCGCGCAATTTCACGCAGTGCGATTCATTGCTGATCGGCGGGGAATGCGGCGCACACACGATCCCTTATATCGAGAGCAAGAACCCGTCTGCGATATTAGAGCACGAGGCGACAACTTCGCGCCTCTCCGAAGATCAGCTCTTTTATTGCCAGCAGCGCGGGCTCTCCGAGGAAGAAAGCGTCGCGCTCCTCGTCAACGGCTTTTGCAAGGAGGTGCTGCAGGAGCTGCCGATGGAATTCGCGGTCGAGGCGCAGAAGCTGGTGAGCGTGAGTTTGGAAGGGAGCGTTGGGTGATAGCCGTTGTCAATTATCAACGTCACTCCGGGGCGCCGCGCAGCGGCGAACCCGGAGTCCATGGCTCGCTTGCGCCGGAAAAACTGGATTCCGGGTTCTTCGCTTCGCGAAGCCCCGGAATGACAAGTTTCTTTGGGCTCTTCGCCCTCGCGCTCTCCGCCTGCAGCGTAGAAGCAGCCCCGCGCATCTACGACCGCGATCCTTCGCTGCCCGCCGATTTGCCGTTTTCTTCCGCGGTCGTTGTCGGCAAGACGATTTATTTGTCGGGCGAGATCGGGCGCGTTGAAGGCGGGGTTGCGCTGGTCGAGGGCGGCGTCGGCCCTGAAACGCGGCAGATATTCGACAATTACAAGCGCACGCTCGCGCGGCTCGGCGCCGATCTCTCCGACATCGTCAAATGCACGGTCTTTCTGGACGACATGTCGAAATTCGCGGAGATGAACGCGGCCTATGCGCAGGTTTTTCCCGAAGAAAAACCCGCACGCTCGACGTTCGGCGTCGACGGCCTCGCGCTTGGCGCGAGTTTGGAGATTGAATGCCTGGCGGTGAAGAAGTGAGCGGACGTTTCAAAACGCGTCATCCCGTGCGCGGCGCAGCGAGAAGTGGTGCGCTGCAGACACGGGATCTCGTGAGGCATGAGATCCGGGATCAGCGCCGCGTCATTTCATGCCGCGCCGCATCCGGGATGACGGCATTCGTTGGCGTCGTTCTGACACTCCTTATCGCGTCCGCCTTTGCT
>JBBTJH010000146.1:1319-5397 GCA_038059555.1 Pseudomonadota bacterium
GCAGGCGGAAAATCCGATCCCGGCTTCCGGCGGGGCGCTGATCATGCCGAAGGACGCGCTGCCGGACCCACTTGCGGCCGGATGGAGGGGCGAGAAAGTCTGCGAGCTCTTGCAGGAGAACGAAAAGCTCCGCGCGTTACGTTGCGCGTTTCCGCCGGGCGTCGGTCATGAACGCCACTTTCACCCGCCGCATTTCGGCTATGTGCTCGCCGGCGGCAAGATGCGCATTACGGACAAAACGGGCACTGTCGAGCGCGAACTCAAGACCGGGACATCGTGGAAAAGTGACGGCGTCGAGTGGCACGAAGCCTTGAACATCGGCGATACGACGGCGATCTACGTCATCGTCGAGCCTAAGGAACCAAAGCACTAATGTTAGATATCGATAATCTCCGCGTCTCTGTCGGCGGGCATCAAATCCTCAACGGGCTGACGCTCGGCGTGCCGGCGGGCGAAGTGCACGCAGTCATGGGGCCGAACGGCTCTGGCAAGTCGACGCTTTCTTACGCGGTCGCGGGGCGCGAGACTTACGCTGTCACCGGCGGCGAGGTGAGGCTCAATGGCGAGAGCATTCTCGGCCTTGATCCCAATCAGCGCGCGGCGAAGGGTTTGTTCCTGTCGTTCCAGCACCCGATGGAAATTCCGGGCGTTGCGACCATGAACTTCATTCGCACGGCGTTGAACGCGCAGCGCCGCGTGCGCGATGAGGCGGAAATTTCGGCCGCAGACTTTTTAAAACTCATCCGAGCCAAGGCGAAGATTGTCGGCCTTACGGACGAAAAACTGAAACGCCCGTTCAATGTCGGATTTTCGGGCGGCGAGAAGAAGCGCATGGAAATGCTGCAGATGGCGATCTTCGAGCCGAAATTCGCGATCATGGACGAAACCGATTCAGGTCTCGATATCGACGCGCTGAAGATGGTCGGCGATGTCGTCAACAGCTTGCGCGGACCGGGGCGCGGCTTTCTCGTCATCACGCATTATCAGCGCCTCCTCGATTACATCAAGCCGGACAAGGTGCATGTGCTCGCGGGCGGCAAAATCGCCAAATCCGGCGGGCCTGAGCTTGCGCTTGAGCTTGAAAAATCCGGCTACGACAAATTCATCGAGGCGGCGTGATGGCGTGTGTGCTCATCCTTCGAGACGCGATGCTGCGCTTCGCTCCTCAGGATGAGGAGGAGCAGGCATTTGTGGGTACAAAAGACCTCATCGCGAGGAGGCCGGAGCGATCCGGCAGGATCGGTCCGTCCGTCTCGAAGGATCTCCGCCGGAGGGAAATCGAATGACCCGCGCGGCCGCAACGCCGATTGAAGATGCGTTCGACGCGCGCGCGCGCGACTTGCCGCCATTTCGCGAGGCGGCGTTCGAGGCCTTCAAGCGGCTCGGGTTTCCGCACAGGCGCATTGAAGGCTGGCGGTGGAGCGATTTTCACGGCGCGTTGCGGGAGGCGGCGGCAAGCCCCGCGCTTCTTCATGAAGCAGCGCCGCCGCTTGCCGACGATCTCGCGGGGTTGAAACCGATAGAACTTCGGATAATCAACGGGCGGATCGACGTTCAGGCTTATGCGTTCCCGGAAGGCGTTCGCTTCGGCGTTATCGATGCGGTTGGGTCCATCCCTGAAATTGAAGCGAACCCGATCGCCGCGCTCAATATCGCGATGACGAAAAAGGCGCTCGGGATTGAAATCGCTGCGGGCGTCGATTTCGGGCAGCCGATCCTCATTCGCCACATCAATACGGGCGCCGGATTTTCATTCGCGCAATCGTTGCTGCGCGTTAGCGAAGGCGCGAGGGCGACGCTCATCGAAACGTATGAGGGGGAGGGCGCGGGGTTTCACTCGCACCTTTTTCATCTCGTCTTGAAAGACGGCGCCCGGCTCGACCGCGCCCTCATTCACGAAACCGGGCCGGACGCCGTCCTCCATTCGGTTTTCGCGCCGAAGATCGAGGCGCGCGCCGACTTCAATCAGGCGTCCTTGTCGATGGGCTCGCGGCTCGCGCGGCACGAAACGCACGCGCATTTTGTGGCGGCCGGCGCGAAGGCCGACATCGCCAGCGCCGCGCTGCTCTCGGGCGAGCGCCACAGCGATTTCACCAGCGAAGTCGTGCTCATTGGCGCGGACTGCACGACGCGCCAGCGCCACAAGGGCGTCGCGCGCGATCATGGACGCAATGTCTTTCAGGGAAAATTCCGCGTTGAGCGGAGCGCGCAAAAGGCCGACGCGCGCATGAACGCCGACGCGCTGCTGCTCTCCGACAAGGCTGAATCGAACGCCAAGCCGGAACTTGAAATCTACGCTGACGATGTTCAATGCGCGCACGGGTCGACCGCCGGCGCGCTCGATCCGAACGCGATTTTTTACATGCGCCAGCGCGGGCTAGGCGAGGAGGCGGCGCGCGCGTTGCTGATCGAGGCGTTCCTTTCCAGCGTCTTTGAAAACGTCGCCCACCCCGGCATCGCGCAAGTCTTTCATCACCGCGTCGCCAAATGGCTGGAGGGCGCATGACGACGCCCTATCTTGATATTGCTGCGATCCGCGCCGAGTTCCCGATCCTCGCGCGTAAAGTCTACGGCAAGCCGCTCGTCTATCTCGATAACGCGGCGTCGGCGCAAAAACCGCTCGCGGTCATCAATGCGATGAAGCACGCGATGGAAGGGAGCTACGCCAATGTTCATCGCGGCCTCCATCTTTTAGCGAATGAAACAACGACCGCGTATGAGGCGGCGCGCAAGACCGCAGCGACTTTCCTGAACGCCGCATCTTCAGACGAGATAATCTTCACCTCGGGCGGCACCGACGCGATGAACCTCGTCGCGAACAGCCTCGGGCAGGGCATGCAGGCGGGCGATGAAGTCATTCTCTCCGTCATGGAGCATCACTCGAATATCGTGCCGTGGCATTTCCTGCGCGAGCGCAAAGGCGTCGTACTGAAATGGCTGGGCGTCACCGATGATGGCGAAATAGATATAGAGGCGTTTGAAGCGTTGATTACGCCGAAGACGAAAATCGCCGCGCTGACGCATATGTCGAATGTCCTTGGCGCGCCGGTCCCGGCGAGGGAGCTGACGAAAATCGCTCACGCGCACGGCGTTACGATTTTTTTCGACGGCTGTCAGGGCGCAGCGCACGGGGCCGTCGATGTCGCCGATATCGGCTGCGATTTTTACGCAATGACCGGGCACAAGCTTTACGGCCCGACCGGGATCGGCGTTCTTTATGGACGCGGCGACGTATTGAAGACGATGCCGCCCTTTCGCGGCGGCGGCGAGATGATCGAGGTCGTGACGCAGGACTACGTCACCTATAACGACCCGCCTCACCGCTTCGAGGCGGGAACGCCGCCGATACTTGAAGCGATCGGCCTTGGCGCCGCGCTCGGCTGGATGATGACGAAAGGCGCTGATGCGATCGCCGCGCATGAGGCGCTGCTCGCCGAGCATGCTTTGTCGGAAATGCGAAAGTTGAATTTCGTGCGCCTTTACGGCGAGGCGCCCGGCAAGGCGCCGATCATCGCCTTCAACGTCGACGGCGCGCATCCCCATGACGCGTCAACCATCCTTGACCGGGCGGGGATCGCGGTCAGAGCCGGCCATCATTGCGCGCAGCCGCTGATGAAGCGGCTCGGCGTCACCGCGACAGCGCGCGCGTCCTTCGCCGTTTACAACACCCATGACGATGTCGAGGCCTTGCTGAAGGGCCTTCATAAAACCCACGAGCTTCTTAAATAGGAGGGTCTGATGACCCAGCTGCGCGATATAATCGATGTGACGGCCGAGGAAGAACGCCCTCAAGCGCAAGTCGCGAGCGGCGACGCCATTCCTGAAGACGAGATGACGCGCATCACGGCCGATGTCATCAAGGCGCTGAAGACTGTCTATGATCCGGAAATTCCGGTCGATATTTTCGAGCTGGGGCTGATCTACAAAGTCGATCTGTCGGACGAGCGCATTTTGTCGGTGGACATGACGCTGACAGCGCCCGGATGCCCCGTCGCCGGAGAAATGCCGGGCTGGGTCGAGGGCGCTCTTTCGGGTATTCAAGGCGTTGAAGAAGTGAAGGTCAACATGACATTCGAGC
>JBBTJH010000147.1:0-13833 GCA_038059555.1 Pseudomonadota bacterium
CTTCTTCGCTCACGCAGGATACGACTTGGATTAACGGGAATCTGCTCTAGCGCGGCGTCATCAAGGATTTTCTTCGCCCTTTTTTGCGCCTCTCGATACTCCTGACGCGCTGTTTTCCAGCGCTTCAAAGCTTCCATTTTGTCAGACGGTGGCTTTTCATTTGTTACAATTACTGGAAGGCGTTCAAATTTCTTGTCGTTTTCGTCTGTGACAGTGATCATCGTTGGCGTACCTGCCGCAAACTGTAGGTAACGCGACATGCCAGTGTCATCATCCCACCAAAATAGCTGACGAAACTTTGAGCGATTTGCAGCGTTACCCAAAACCGCCGCGATGAGTCCCCAAGTCTCGCGTTCCAAAAGCGCATCGGAAGTCGTTCTGAAATAGCCATTTTTGAAGGCGTCATCCGCGACCGCATCTCGCGCAGGCAATTCGGCGCTGACGTTCTCGACTGCCTTGTTGTTGGGCGATGCAACGATAATTTCAAATCCTCGCAAGCGATCATCGAGCTTATACAGCCAAAGAAAAGCATTGCCCTTCTTGATCCGCAGATTTGAATTGCTGAATGCGTCTTCTGGATCATCGAATGTCACCATAACGCTGGCGCGCTCGCTGACGATATGTGCAACAATATCCCGTAAGAGCGTTGTTTTGCCGGTACCGGGCGGACCGTTGACAGCCAAAATCCCATCGTCGCCTAGATCATGTGCTGTGAGATTTACTGCGGCCTGCTGTAGCGAAACGAGCGGGTAGCGCCCCTTCGCGGGCCACCGTCCTAAAGGCATTTTTGATAGGTATAGCGCCTCTTGAATTGCGTCTTTGTCGCGCAGTAGGTCCTTCCGGCACGAAGCTTTAATTTGCCCAACGTAGCGCTTTAGATTGGCTGTGGCAGTGTTAGTCTTAAAGAGCGTTCGGGCCTTATCCAAGTCGCCTAGAAAGAACGAATTAAGCAGCAGCGCCTCAGGTGGATCTTCGTATTTGAAATACTGATAGGACCTCACGGCAAACCTTGGCGGCGACACCAGTTCCGAGGTAATGCCGATTTGCCCAACAAGCCACGAGTAAGCACGATTGATATCATCAATCGTTAATGGGCGGGGCTTTTCATCACCCTCATCTATATGGCGTATTTGATTGTCCAGCCCGTTCAGCAATGTGGATTCAGCGGCCTGCCACTCTCCCAAAGCCTTAAGGTTGCCGCCCAAGGCAATAGGAACACCCCACGCAAAGCTCGAAATAGAGACAGCTTCGCTATCAACGGGCCTGCCTTCACGGTCAACAACGAGCGTTGCAAGAATGCCTTCTCCCCGCGCCGCAGGGCGTTCGTCCCGCTTGTCAGTATAAACGGTTAACAGTTGCGAGACGGCAGGCTCCATAGCCACCGTTCCCAAGACGATCTGATAGTAAAGTCGGTATTTGGGCCGGGATTTTTCGCCGCCATCTTCCCATGGAAGCCCATTTTCAAACCGCGCAATACGATTGTATTCTCCACCAGCTAAATCTTCAGGGCGAAGAAAGCTTTGAGGAGACAAAACTTCAAGCGCTGTCCAAGTGAGCACAACCCGTTCAGGCTCCGCCAATCCCGTCAAATCTATTTCTGCCCGGGGAAGAGGCTGTGTTTTTACAGTGGAAGCGGGTCGAGGCATGTCGGACGTCGGTATGGTCGTATGTGTTTGCGTAATTCCAGCGGGCTGGGGATTGTCATTCCGAGTCGCGCCGCTATTGGTCGGAATGTTTCGTTGCGGTTTAGTAGAAGTAGCTTTAAGCGCGTTTACCGCTTGACTTCGGAGGTCAAGCGCACGTTTGGTCTTGCGATGCTGGAGTTCATTTAGAAGCGTATTCAGGAATTTTTCATCGGACTTCTTGTCGGAGAATTGCTCTTCGAGTTCATGAATGCCAAGGCTAATTAGAGGACGAGCGTTCACTGTCCCCCCGAAACATCAAGGAAAAGACTCACGAGGTCGGTATTGACGTAGTAGTTGCTCCGTCCTGAGCGCTGCTTGACGACAAATCCTCGCTCCGCAAGCAGGTCGAGATACTTCGCCGCCGTCTGGCGCGAGACATGAAGGTCCTGAACAACAAACTCGATGCGCGTGTAAGGATGCCGGAACAGGTTGTTGAGCAGATCTTGCGAGTAGAGATTTGACAACTCGTCTCGCATCCTCTTTTTCACGCTCGCCATCTGACTGCGTATGCCTTCGACGAGCGCAAGCGTGGTTTGAGCGGTCTCCGCAACGGCTTCCAGCATGTAGAGTACCCATTCCTCCCACGCATTTTGTGTCCGCACTGTTTGAAGCAGGCGGTAGTAATCGGCCTTTGTGCGCGTGATGTGCCGCGAAAGGTAAAGGATCGGGGTTTCGAGCAGACCTGCGCGCGTGAGATAGAGCACGTTGAGAATACGCCCGATCCGCCCATTACCATCCGGGAACGGGTGGATGCTTTCAAACTGGTGGTGGATCAATGCCATCTTTACGAGGGGATCGAGGGTGGAACGCTCGTCCTCATTGATGAAGCGTTCGAGCGCGGCCATATCTGCGTCGATCTCGCGCGCATCCTGCGGCGGGACGTAGACGACGTCGCCGGTGAAATCGTTCTTGAGCGCCGTTCCGGGCGTTACACGAAAGCCACCTTCCCGCCGTTTGAGCAGCCGGAACATCTCGATCAGTGTACGGTTGGTGATCAGACCGTCAGATTCTTGCAGATGATGGTAGCCCAGCTTCAGCGCGTTGCGGTAAAGCGCGACCTCCTTTGCAGCGGGCGAGTCTGGTCCTTCCATTTGCAGGTCGGCATGGAACAACTCGTCCTGCGTGGTGACGATGTTTTCGATTTCGGAGCTGGCCTTCGCCTCCTGAAGGGCGAGGGTGTCGATCAGAATACCTTGGTTGGGAATCGTCGCTGCCCGTCCCTTTAGCTCAGCCAAGGCGCGGTTGGCCTTAGCGAGCGCCTTCAGCACCGCGACCGTTTCAAGGTTCACGGACGGGGGAAGTTCGGGAATGACGTAGCTGGGCTTTAACATGTCCGGGTCGATGTGTTAAAAATATACGATATTCTTAACATGTTTTCGGCGACATGTACATCAAAATCACCCTTCGCTGACACATTAGCCAACGCCGGACGAAGTTTTGGGTACTTGCGGGTATCGGATTGGGTATCGGTCCAGCTTTCTCACATAATCTCACATAATCTCTCATTAACTCCATGCGCGATCCAACTGGCGGGCAGTTGGCCGGGCTCCAGCGGACGGAACGCTGGTCTGGTGTCCAGAGGGCAGGAACGCCCTTTGGTCGTCTCCATGGGCGAAACCATGGTGCGGGGTCCACGGGCGGCAGACGCCTTGGTCGCGGTTGATCGGCGAATAAGATCACCATGGGCGGGTGTCGGGAGGGAGCTTGGAGGCTCCATCCTGACGAGTGGATTTCAAGGGGTGCGATAGCCCCTGAGCGATGGGTGCAGGGAGAGCCGAAATCTCCCGCTCGTGATCAATCGGCGAAACGATTGCTGGCGCGGTCTGGCTCAATGCCGGATGAGCGCCACAGGCCGGGAGGGATGCAACGGGAGGCGCGCAGCGGGCCTCCCTTGCCAAGGGGCGTTGTACTACAACGCACACCTTGCGGTGCGCGTGATTGGCAAAACAAGCGCGTACTACAAAGAGCGCTCTGTATTACAAAATGACCCAAGAGGATGAAGTTCGAACCCTGATTTGTGGATCGTTTTCATTCTCCGTTTCAGTTGCTCGTCTTGAGGCCGCGAAGTGCGTTAGGGTGAACCCATGCGCCCGAACGTGAGTCACAAACTGCATCCTGCAAACGCCGTCATCTATGCGCGCGTATCCTCAACGGCGCAGGTCCGTAAAGGCCAAGGCTTGGGATCGCAGGAAACCCGCTGCCGGGAATTCGCCCGCATGAAGGGTTATGAGGTTGATCGCGTCTTCGCCGATGAAGCCGTCTCGGGGAGTATAACGACGCGCCCCGGTATGCAATCGATGCTCGCATATCTGGGCCTTCAAGCTCACCAGCAAAGCTTTGTCGTCATCATCGACGATATCAGCCGCCTCGCGCGGGATATCAAAGCCCATCTGGAATTGCGGGATGCCATCGCCTCGGTCGGAGCACGCCTCGAAAGCCCGTCTATCGAGTTCGGGGAGGACAGCGACTCCATCCTTGTGGAAAACTTGCTCGCCAGCGTCAGCCAGCACCAACGCCAGAAAAACGCGGAGCAAACGAAGAACCGGATGCGCGCCCGCGCCATGAACGGCTATTGGGTGTTCGGCGCTCCTCGTGGTTACGCGTATCTGCACAAACCCGGACAGGGCAAAATCTTGGTGCAGGACGAACCATTGGCCTCGATCATCACCGAAGCCCTTGAAGGCTTCGCCTCGGGCCGTTTTGGCTCTCAGGTCGAGGTGAAACGCTTTCTCGAACGCCAGCCGGACTATCCCAAGGACTTGCCCCACGGCGAAATACGAAATCAGCGTGTGGCCGAACTCCTGACCCAGCCGCTCTATGCCGGGTATCTGGCATTGCCGCGCTGGGGCGTCACCTTCCGCAAGGCCCAGCATGAAGGACTGATCGCACTCGCCACCTTTGAGAAAATCCAGGAGCTTTTGTGCTCCGGGGCGAAAGCGCCCGCCCGGAAGGACATCAACGCAGACTTCCCCTTACGCGGATTTGTGGTCTGTTCTGATTGCGAGACGCCGCTGACGGCCTGCTGGTCCACCAGCAAAACGGGTGACAAGCATCCCTATTACCTGTGCCCCAAGAAAGGCTGCGCCAGCTATCGCAAATCCATTCGCCGCACCGATCTCGAATCGGACTTCGACGCTCTTATTGCAGGGATAGTCCCAGCCCCTCAAACCTTCGAGCACTTCGTCGAAGAACTGGACGCCTTCACGAAGGGCGCTGCTGCCGAAAGTGAAGACGTGCGGGCGGAGATCAGGACGCGCCTGACCGAGATCGACACGCAAATCGAAACCCTTCTGGATCGCATCATGGAGGGCAAGAGCGAAAACCTCATCGCCAGCTATGAGCGGCGGGTTGAAAAGCTTGAACGTGAGAAGCTGCTGCTGAACGAAAAGCTCGGCGCTCATGCCAAGCCACGCCAAAGACCGTCGCAGGAGTTCGAACCCGCGCTGCGCTTTCTTAAAAATCCAATGAATCTCTGGCGTTCGTATGATCTCGCCCGCAAGCAGGCGGTGATGAAGATGCTTTTTGCCCAGCGTCCGGCCTACAAAAAGAAAATCGGCGTTCGAACCCCGATTTATGCCAGCCCCGTCAATGCGCTAGCGGCGATATCAGGCGGGAAAAACGAGATGGCGCACCCGAAGGGATTCGAACCCCTGGCCTTTGCCTTCGGAGGGCAACGCTCTATCCAGCTGAGCTACGGGTGCATTGCGGCATTCCATAGCGGAATGCGCCGGGGGCGGCAACGTTGCGGCCGGAGCCTCTTTCCGGCCATATTTTTGAGGCCACTGCACCCCGCCCTTCAATCGTCAAGGCGTTCGACCCTAATGAGTTATTCGCGCAAATCCGTTCTAGCTGCCGCCCTCGTCCTTCTCACCCCCTTCGGGGCGAGCGCGAAGAAGCCGGCGAGCGAGGCTGAACCGGCGCCCGCCCCTGCCCTTTGGCGCGTCTCCGATGACGACAGTTCGATTTTTCTGTTCGGCGCCATCGGGCTTTCGCCGCAAGGCGCTTCATGGCGCTCGCGGGCGGTCGGCCGCGCCATCGACGCCTCCGAAACTTTGTGGTTTGAGGCGTCGGTGGACGATCCCGCCGCGCAGGCGGCCGCGAATAAAATATTCAGCGGGGAAGGATTGCTGCCGAAGGGCAAGCAACTCTCGTCGCTCTTGCCGGCGGACGCGGCCGCATCTTTTGCCACGACCCTCGATTTAGCGGGCTTTACGCCGGCGGCGATCGAGCCGCTAAGGCCCTGGTCGGCGTTTGTTCTGCTGTCCTCGAGAATTGAACCTGAGGCGAGCCCGGAAACGGTCGATGCCGCAATCCTTCGCGAGGCGCGCAGCCGGGAACGGCAGATCAAGTATTTTGAAACCGTCGAGGACTCGCTTCGGCGCCTCACCGGCATGCCGCAGAAAGTCCAGCTTGAAATCCTCTCCCAGCTGATTGTCGATTTCGAAAGCCAGCGCGCCGACGCTCGCGAGGGTTTTGACGCATGGCGTACGGGCGATCTTGCCGGCGCGGACGCGCATCTTAACGAGGCGCTTCGCGAAGCCTCCCCCGCCGCCTATCAAGTGTTGGTGACGGATCGCATCGACACTCTCTCCGGCGCGATCGAAGCAATACTGAAAGCGCCCGAAACCGCTTTCGTCTCGCTGAACGCGAGCTACGTGGTCGGCTCCGGATCGCTCCCCGAGGCGCTCGCCGCCCGGGGCCTTCGGGTCGAGCGCGTCGGCGAGTAACCCCGCGCCCGCCTGAACCGGGGTTGAGAATTCCTCATTATCAGGCGGCTTGACAGGGGTGAGGATTACGCCTTTCTCGCGCTGTCAAATCTGGAAAGCACCGCCATGAGCTACAAAGTCGCTGTCGTCGGCGCCACCGGCAATGTCGGGCAGGAAATGCTCGCCATTCTCGACGAGCGTCAATTCCCCATTTCGGAAGCCTTCGCCATCGCTTCGCGCCAATCCATCGGCCGCGAGGTCTCCTTCGGCGACAAGACTTTGAAATGCCGGGATCTCGAGACCTTCGATTTCTCGCAGGTCGATATCGCGCTGTTCGCGGCCGGCGGCGCCGTCTCGAAAGAATGGGCGCCGAAAGCGGCGCGCGCCGGCGCTGTCGTCATCGACAATTCGTCGCATTTTCGCATGGACCCGGACGTTCCGTTGATCGTGCCGGAAGTCAACGCGGATGCGGTCCGCGGGTTCACGAAAAAGAACATCATCGCCAATCCGAATTGTTCGACCGCCCAACTCGTCGTTGCGCTAAAGCCTTTGCATGATGCGGCGACCATCAAGCGCGTCGTTGTTGCGACCTATCAATCGACATCCGGCAAGGGCAAAGCCGCGATGGACGAACTCTTCACGCAGACAAAAGGCATCTACGTCAACGATAGCGCGACGCCTGACGTGTTCACCAAACAAATCGCCTTTAACGTCATTCCGCATATCGATGTCTTCATGGAGGACGGCTACACCAAAGAAGAATGGAAAATGGTCGTCGAGGTGAAGAAAATTCTCGACCCGAAAATCAAGCTGACAGCGACGTGCGTGCGCGTTCCCGTCTTCGTCGGACACTCAGAAGCGGTGAATGTCGAGTTCGAGCGTCCGATTTCCGACGATGAAGCCCGCGAAATATTGCGCGAGGCGCCGGGCATCCTCGTCGTCGACAAGCGCGAGGACGGCGGCTACGTGACGCCGGTCGAATGCGTCGGGGAATTTGCAACCTATGTGAGCCGGATCCGCGTCGATCCAACAGTCGATAACGGCCTTTCCTTCTGGTGCGTGTCCGATAATTTGCGCAAGGGCGCCGCCTTGAACGCGGTGCAGATCGCCGAAACGCTGATCAATCGCGGCCTGTTGAAAAAGGCCGCGTAATCGCATCGCGCCGCCGCCAGAACCGGAGATCGACATGCGCGCCATAGCAATCCTTGCCGTCGCCGCCTTCTCCTCTTTCTCTGCGGCCAGAGCGGGCGCGCCAGAAGGCTATGAACCATTTTATGACGCGCCGACACGCGTCAATATGGGCGGCCGGCCGGTGACCGCAAATATCGAGCTGTACACGGATCGTGCGTTGGCGAAAAAGGGCGATCTAAGGGTCGCCCTCGTCACCGACGTCACTGACTTCATCGTCGATGTCGAAAAAGATCTTGAGAAGTGGGTGGCGACCCACCAGGACGAATGCGGCCAACGCTGGAATGCGGGGAAGCCCATTATCGACTTTCCAGATGGCGCGATCCGCTTTGCGCTCGATATCGAACTTGCAGTCTGGAATTGCGGATGGGACGGCAAGGGCGAGCCGGGCCGCATGATGCTGGAAACGGGAAAAATCGACGTGACGCTCATTCCTGCGGCTGTCGACGGCAAATTGCAGGCGAGCCTCGGGGATTTGTCGATCACAGATCGCAGCGGCGTTTCAAAATTTCTGCCGCTCGAATTCATTACGCAGTCAATCATCGAGCAGGAGTTGAAAAAACTTAACGAGAACCCGAAATTCTATAAAGCGCCCAAACCCTTCCTCGATGAGGGCTTCGTCTATGAATCGATTTCCGGCGACACGGGCGCCGACAAGCGCGTCATCATTACCGCGCGCTACCGCGCCAAAGGCAAAGAGAGCGCGCTGAAAAAGCTTGCCGATCGCGTTCGATCCGAGGGCATCCGCGCGGAAGGCGTCAAAAAGTGAGCGAACAGACTGCGACGCCGAACGCCGCAAACGCCGAATTGCGGCTCGGGCTGATTTGCGGCGTCGCCGCTTATGCGCTGTGGGGCCTCTTTCCGCTGTACATCAAATCGCTGGCGCCCGCAGCGCCCACCGAGATCGTCGCGCAGCGAATATTATGGTCCGTGCCGTTCGGCGCTTTTATCCTCAGCCTTCGCGGACAGTGGCGCGAGACGCTCGCTGCCGCGAGATCGCCGCGCATTGTCGGCTGGCTTGCGCTCGCTGCAATTCTCATCGCCGTGAACTGGCTAGTTTATGTGTGGGCGGTCGCGAACGACCGCGTGCTGCAAGCGAGCCTTGGCTATTATATCAATCCGCTGATCTTCATCGCCACCGGCGTCTTTGTTCTGAAAGAACAACTCAGCAAGGCCCAAATCATCGCTGTCGTTCTCGCGGCAATTGGCGTCAGCGTTCTCACCTTCGGCGCGGGCGTCTTTCCCTGGCCGTCTTTTATTCTGGCGGTCAGCTTCACCGCCTATGGGTATGTTCGCAAGACGACGCCGGTTGGCGCCATGCCGGGGCTATTTATCGAAACAGTCCTCTTGTCGCCTTTCGCGTTGCTCTTTCTCATGCACCTCCAGTCGCAAGGCTCGCTGACGCTTGGCCATCACGGACTTAAGCTCGACATCCTGCTATTTCTCGCAGGTCCCGCGACCGTGGTGCCGCTGGTGCTTTTCGCTCTCGCCGCCCGGCGGCTGTCGCTCACCGTCATCGGCTTCCTTCAATATATCGGACCGACGGGGCAGTTTTTTCTCGGGCTTTATTACGGCGAGAAATTCACGCTCGCCCATGCGATCTGCTTCGGCCTGATCTGGACCGCCCTGGCGCTGATCAGCGTTGACGCCATCCGACGCAACCGGAAACAGCCCAAACCTATCGCGGGTTGATCCGCTTCAACGCCCCTGAAAACGTGAGCAACGCGTCGCCGTCGCAGGTGACTGTCCCCCGCGCGAACATCAAAGAATTGCCGATCTTCGTCGCCTCACCCGTCGCCATGATGAACTTGCCGATCGGTCCCGGACCGATGAACTCGGCGTTCATCGTCACCGTAAGGCCGCGAAAGGGGCCGACGACCCGTCGGCAAATGTCCCACAGCGACATATCGGCCAGCGTCAGCAAAGCGCCGCCATGAATGATGCCGCCGGCATTCGCGTGACGCGGTTCAGATAAGAAACCGCAGCCTGACTGATTTTCAGAAAAATCGCGAAAATAAAACGGCCCTGCATGGGCGCTGAACGTGTCCGGAGTTGAGTGAGTTGACCAACCCTTTGGGACCAATGGATTACTAGCGGAGGCGAGTGTCATGGTCGCCGATTTACCCGATCAATTTGCAATCGCAAGACGTATGTGCAGCCGGTGATTGCCTTTAAGGCGGCGCACGGCGCATTCTTGCGGCATGGACTGGTTCCCCGAGCCACAGATGATCGACGCTGGCGGCGTCCGCCTTGCGGTTTATGAGGCCGTTGCTGCCGGATCGATGACGAACATCATCGAGCCGCCGCCGGTTGTCCTCGTCCACGGCTGGCCGGAGATCGCTTATTCCTGGAAGAACCAGCTCGGCGCGCTTCGTGATGCCGGCTATCGCGCCATCGCTCCGGATCTTAAAGGTTTCGGGCGATCGGACGCGCCTAAGGACAAATCGCACTACGATATTCGTCATATGACGGACGATCTTGCACGCCTTCTCGATGCGCTCAAAATCGAGAGGGCGGTTTTCTGCGGCCATGATTGGGGCGGCGCGATTGTCTGGCCGATGGCGCAACTTCACTCTGACCGCGTCGCAGGAATTATCGGCGTCTGCACGCCGCACCGCGCGCCGCCGCCCGCGCCGCCTTTGTCGATCATCGAAAAGCGTTTCGGCCCAAAACATTATTTCATCCAGTTTCAGCAGGCGAATGCGCCTGAAGCGCTCTTCGAGACGGATGTTTTGCGATTCTTCAGATTGCTGTTCCGCCGTCCCGCCTCGCTCGCCGATATGGAAAAGCTGGGCGTCAGAATTTTCGATTTGCCCGGACGATTTCGCGATGGGCCGGCGCCGGCTGCGGCCGGACAGGTTCTAAGCGACCGCGATATTGCGGTTTATGTCGAGGCATATCGTCATTCGGGCTTTGCCGGCGGGATCAATCTTTATCGCAATGTCGATCGCAATTGGGAAATCATGCGAGAGATGGATCCGGTTATTCGCAAACTCGCCTTGATGATCTCGGCGGAAAAAGATTTTTTCCTGCCGCCCGCTGCAGCTGACGGCATGGAGAAAATCGTTCCTGGCGTTGAAAAAGCGCTGATCGCCGATTGCGGGCATTGGGTGATGTGGGAGAAACCGGCGGAATTAAACCGCTTGATGATCGGCTGGCTCGACCGAATTTTCAAATCTCATTCGCCGAAAATTTGAGGCAAATCCGCCGCCTTGTTTTCGACAAATGTCCGAACGCGGCGTAAAGCTTTTGTGAGGCTTTGCCGCGAGTCTTCTCCTTTCATGGGACGGAAGAGGGCGCGATGAGGGCGATCATTTTGACACTCGGCGTTTGGGCGGCAGCTTTGGCGCCGGCGAATGCTGATGAAGAACGCGAACCGGTTTATGCGCAATTCGAAGTCACGCAATCGGCGCCGCCGCGCAACCGCGAGATCACCTCGTTCGAAGTCGCAGGCGCGCCGGTTGCTCTCATCGCCTACGGCCGCAAGGCGCGGGCGCGCGCTGTCGGCGCGGTGCAGGAAAGCGATGAGCTGCGGCGTTTGAGCGGCGCCTTTGATCCGGCCGCGCGTCCGGCGATTGTGACCTTCGAAGCTAAAGTCAGTTTTTAACGCACGCATCAAGCGCTGAAAAAAGCCGCACGGCGCGCGGATCGCCCGCAAGCGCCGGCGACATTTTATTCATGACGTAGGCGGCCGAAATCTTTTTCGCGGGATCGATCATCACGGCCGATCCGCCAAACCCCGGTTGACCAAGCGCTGTCGGGCTCGGGCCGAAATGGCGATTGGTGTTGACCATGAGGCCTGCCGCCCATGTCAGATGAAACGGCAACACAAGATCTTCGCCGCTTATCCTCGGGAGAATAGCTGCCGCAACAACAGAGGGATCAATGACGCCAACGCCTCGCGCGTCGACGCCTCGATTGGCGAAGGGGTGCGTGATTTCCGCCAGCGCGCGCGCTGTGGCGTGCATGTTCGAGGCTGGAATTTCCGCAGCCAGCCAGTCTTCGCGGGAGACTTTCCCCGCCGCCGACCAAGGCTTCAGAAAGGCGATCTTTGTGAACTCGCTATCTTGCCGATGCACCGGCGCGCTCGGCGGCTTTGGCATATAGGCGATGCGCGCGAAATCTACAGGCGCAACGCCGCAGTGAATATCTATCCCCTGCCCTTCGAAATAATCTTTCCGCAGAATTTCGCCGATCGATCGCCCGGCAGTGCGGCGGATCAGTTCGTTCGCAATATAGCCGATCGTCTGCGTGTGATACCCGGGCGCGGCGCCGGGCGGCCACAACGGCGCCATTGCGGCAAGGCGCGCGGCGATTTTGTCGTGATTGATCCACTCCTCCGGCGGGATCGGATCGGCAAAACCGCACAGCCCCGCCTGATGCGACATCGCCATCACGACAGTAATCAGGTCTTTTCCTTGCGCTGCAAATTCCGGCCAATAATCCGCGACCGGGCGCTCATAATCCAGCTTTCCTTCGCTGACAGCTCTCGCAATCAACAGCGATATCGCCGACTTTCCAGCCGAATAAACGCAGGCGAGCGTTTCATCCGTCCACGGAACGACTTTATCGCGATCGGCATACCCCGCCCAGATATCGAGGGCAAGCTCGCCAGCGCAAAACGCAGAAAATCGCGCGCCTAATTCGCCGCCATCTGCAAAATTTGCAGCGAAAGCGTCGCGCACGGCTTCAAACTTCTTTTGGACGAAGCCGGAGATTTCGATCGTATCGCTCATTTCTTTTTCAAACTTTTGAGATCAAGGCGCCAGACGAGACTGTCGAGCCTGTCCTGGCCGAAGAACGGCTCATCGTCCAGCACCATCAACGGCACGCCCCAATGCTGCGCCATTTGCGCGTCTTCATTGCGCTTCAAGGCGGCGCCGATCGCTTCCTTGTTGTCGCGCGCGAAGTCTTCGAGCGAGGCGAGGGAAAGGCCTGCTTCCTCCGCCGCTTCGGCGAGATGGCGGCCCTCGTGCCAGTTTTCCGTTCCGCCCCAGATGCGATGGGAGACGGCGCGCGCGAAGGCGAGCCCGGCCTTTTGCATTTCCTCGGCCGATATTCCAAGCCCCATCAGCCGATCCATCAGCGGCTGCGCGGCGTCAACCTTGCCGGTGCCCATATTCATCGAGATCGGATCGGGCCGGGGCGGCGCAAACCTGATGCCAAGCCGCGCGCTTTCCCGCATCACGTCCTTAAAGAGGTACGGCAGCCATTGCGGGCGGTTGCGCTCAAAAAATGTCGGCTCGCGCATGGCGAGCGGGCGCACGAAACGGAAGGCGGCCGGAACATCGTAATCGCGCACGATTTCCGCCAGCCGGTCGATCGCGAGATAGGAATAGGGACTGCGAAACGACCAGTAGATTTCCAGCGTCGACATGGCGTGCTCCGGCTTTGCGCGTCCTTGCAACTTCGGTCAGCCGCTCCTATGCGTCAACGCCGGAGAACACCTGTCACGGAGCCCCGCCGATGTCTCGCACCTTGCGTGTCGCCGCCCTTCAGGCCGCCTTCGGGCCGGACATGAAAAAGAATATCGCGGCGGTCGAGCGGCTTGTCCGGGCGGCGGCCAAGGACGGCGCGCAGGCGATCTTGCCGCCCGAGCTTTTTCAGGGACCCTATTTCTGCAAGCGGGAAGAAACCGAATGGTTCCGCCAGGCGTTTCCCTGGCGCGAGCATCCTTGCGTCACGGCGCTCGCGCCGCTGGCGAAGGAATTGAACGTCGCCATTCCCGTCTCGATTTTTGAACGCGCGGGACAGGAATATTATAATTCGCTCGTCATGATCGACGCCGGCGGCGAGATTTTGGGGCTTTACCGCAAGAGCCACATCCCCGACGGGCCGGGATACGAAGAAAAATTCTATTTCCGTCCCGGCGATACCGGTTTCAAAGTCTGGAACACCAAATTCGGCCGCATCGGCGTCGGCGTCTGCTGGGATCAGTGGTTTCCGGAGGCCGCGCGGGCGATGACCTTGATGGGCGCCGAAGTCCTCTTTTATCCGACAGCGATCGGATCGGAGCCGGAAAACCCCGGCCTCGATACGCAGTCGCGCTGGCGGCGGGCGATGATCGGCCACGCTGTCTCCAACGTCATTCCGGTCTGCGCGTCGAACCGCATCGGCAACGAGGAAGGGCAGATTTTCTACGGCTCTTCCTTCATCGCGGATGAGGGCGGCGATTTCCTCGCCGAGATGGGCCGCGCCGAAGAAGGCTTCATCGCCGCGACGATCGATCTCGATCATGTCGAGGAACGGCGATC
>JBBTJH010000148.1:0-10084 GCA_038059555.1 Pseudomonadota bacterium
GTCACTGCAGGCTACGTGCCGCCGCTCAAACCTTCGCTAAGCCGCTGCTTAAAACTTTAGGGGTTCCGGGCCTTCGCCCTTGGAATCAGCCGTCCCGCATGGTTAAGGCGGGATTGACGCGCACCCGGCGCGCCGCTGGCGTGAGGCGCCTCGTCCTATGGCTCGAAATGCAATCATTGCACGAAATCGGGACGCCGGCCTATCTTGCTGTGGGCGAAGCGGCGCCGGGCGCCGCCTCGATCTTATTATCGGAGGGAACCTCGAATGCTCAGGAAATACGCGCTCGCCGCGCCGGCAGCGATGATGCTCATCATGACGGCTGAAGCAAAACAGGCGGACGACCCGTATCTCTGGCTCGAGGAAGTCGAGGGCGAAAAGGCGCTCGCCTGGGTGCGGGAGCAAAACGCTGAAAGCCTCCCCGTCCTCGAAGCTGACCCCCGGTTCCAGCCGATGCTCGCGGAAGCGAAGGAAATTCTCAATTCGACAGCGCGCATTCCTGACGGCGCAATTCACAACGGACAAGTTTACAATTTTTGGCAGGACGCGACGAATGTGCGCGGGCTTTGGCGGCGCGCTTCAGTCAAGAGTTACAAATCCGGCGAGCCGAAATGGGAAACCATCATCGATTACGACAAGCTCGCGGCCGATGAGGGGCGCAATTGGGTTGCGGGGGCGTCCGCGTGCCTGTCGCCTGCCTATGTCCATTGCATGGTGGAGCTTTCTGACGGCGGCAAGGATGCCGGCATCTGGCGCGAGTTCAACACGCAAACCAGATCATTCGTGGACGGCGGGTTTTATCTCGCCGAAGCGAAATCCAATCTCGACTGGGTGGATGAAGACACGCTCCTCGTCGGCGCCGACATGGGCGAAGGCTCGCTTACCGATTCAGGCTATCCGCGTACGCTGCGGGTATGGCGGCGCGGGCAACCGCTCGACCAATCGGTTCTGTTTTTTGAAGGCGATCAGGCGGACGTTTCCGTTTCCCCGCGCGTCGAAGCTGACGGCGAACGGACGCATTTGATCGCCCAACGCGGCGTCACGTTCTTCGAGTCGGAATATTTCTATTCCTCTTCCGTTGAAGCGCCGCCGAAAAAGCTCGATCTCCCCCATGAGGCGGATCTTTTCGGCGTCCTTGACGGGCGCGCGATCTTCCTGCTGCGCGCGCCGATGACGAAGGGCGACGCCTCGTTCAACGTCGGCGAAATCGTCGCTTATGATCTCTCCACCGGCGCAGTCGACAGCGTGTTTGAACCGTCGGCGAACCAGGCTGTCGATGACGGCAGCGTCGATATCGGAAAATCGAATATCATCGTCAAATATCTCGAGGACGTATCGGGAAAAGCCGCGCGCCTGACCCGCGACAAGAAAAGCGGGAAATGGACAGCTGCCGCCCTCGACCTTCCAGCGAACGGCGTCGTCAAGACGATCTCCGCCGGCGGCGGAACGGACGATGCGATCTTTTCCTATGAAAGCCAGACCTCGCCGAACGCGCTCTATTACGTCAGTGCGAAAAACAAAGTGAAAAAGATCATGGAGGTGCCGTCCTTCTATGATGCGACAGGGGTTGTCGTCGAACAGCGTTTTGCAATGTCGAAAGACGGAACCAGAGTTCCCTATTTCATCATGGCGAAAGAGAGCGTGCTGAAAGCCGGGAATGCGCCGACGATCCAATACGGCTATGGCGGGTTTCTCAATCCGATCCTGCCCGTCTATTACGAAGACCCCTCACGCCCGCAGCATGGCGCGCTCGCCGGCAAAATGTGGGTCTCGCGCGGCGGAGTTCTCGTCATCTCGAATATTCGCGGCGGATCGGAATATGGTCCTGAATGGCATTCGGCGGCCTTGAAGGAAAACCATCAAAAATCCTTCGACGATTTTATCGCGATATCGGAAGACCTCATCAAAACGGGCGTCACATCCCCGCAAAAACTAGGCGCGATCGGCCGCTCGAACGGCGGCTTGCTGATGGGCGCTGTCCTGACGCAGCGCCCGGAGCTTTACGCCGCGATCGATTGCGGCGTGCCGCTCTTCGACATGAAGCGCTACAACAAGCTGCTCGCCGGCGCGTCATGGATGGCGGAATACGGCAATCCCGATGTCCCTGAAGAATGGGCCTATCTCTCGAAATATTCGCCCTATCAGCACCTCCGCAAAGACGCCCCCTATCCGAAGGTTTTTTTCTACACCTCGACGAAAGACGACCGAGTGCATCCGGGCCACGCGCGAAAGGCCGTCGCGAAAATGACGGCGCTCGGCCACAAGCCTTTCTATTACGAGAATATGGAAGGCGGCCACGGCGGCACGGCGAACCAGGATCAGCTCGCCTATCGCACGGCGCTCGAATACGCCTATTTCGCGCGCATGCTGATGGGCGATACTCAATAGCCTGTTGAAACCCCGCGCCGTTGCGGGGTTTTCATTTGCGCCTCGATCTTCGCATCGCGACCGCCGTCGCCAAATGGGAAGGCGAGATTGAGGAGGGCGCCTGTAGGGCAAGGCCGGTAATGTAGGCGCCTTGCCTTCCAAGGCTCTCAGGCCTATACCCCGCCGCTCAAATCCGGAAGTTCGCCTTCCAGGCTTTGCCGGCACGACCCCCTGCCGCCTTAAAAAGGCATAGAAATAGGGACGAGGCCGGGAAGCCGCCGCTGTCGGGGTGACGCCCTCACAGCGGCTGATCTGCTTTGTGCGGCTGATCGTTCGGGTTTGCATGTGAAATCAAGGGGTTCGCCGCCATCGACCCAAGGCGGACCGCCCGTGAGGGACTGATGTTTGAAAGTCTGAGCGACAGACTTGGCGGGATCTTCGAGAAGCTTCGCGGGCGCGGGGCTCTGGAGGAAAAAGACGTCGACGCCGCGCTGCGCGAAGTGCGCGTCGCGCTGCTCGAAGCTGACGTCGCCTTGCCGGTCGCGAAGGACTTCATCGCGCTCGTCCGTGAGCGGGCGGTCGGCGCGGAGGTTCTGCGCTCGGTGACGCCGGGCCAGCAGGTCGTGAAAATCGTTCATGACGCGCTCGTTGCAACGCTCGGCGGCGACGCTGAAGACGGCGCGCTCGATCTCGCGATGGCCCCGCCCGCCCCCGTCTTGATGGTCGGCCTCCAGGGCTCGGGCAAGACGACGACGACCGCGAAGATCGCGAACCGCCTGCAGACGCGCGATAAAAAACGCGTCCTCATGGCCTCGCTCGACACCCGCCGCCCGGCGGCGATGGAACAGCTTAAAGTCCTCGGCGAACAGACCGGCGTCAAAACGCTCCCGATCGTCGCGGGGCAATCGCCCCAGCAGATCGCCTCGCGCGCAATGGAAGCTGCGCGCCTTGGCGGGTACGACGTCGTCATGCTCGACACTGCGGGCCGGCTCTCGATCGATGAAGAGCTGATGACGGAAGTCGCGGACATTCATCGCATCGCGCAGCCGATTGAAACCTTGCTCGTCGTCGATGCGCTGACCGGGCAAGACGCTGTCGTCACCGCCGATAAATTCAAGTCGCGTCTTCCTGTGACTGGCGTCGTGCTGACCCGCGTTGACGGCGATGCGCGCGGCGGCGCGGCGCTCTCGATGCGCGCGGTCACGGGTAAGCCGATCAAATATATCGGCCTTGGCGAAAAATTCGACGCGATCGACGTCTTCGATGCGCGCCGCATGGCGGGCCGCATTCTCGGCATGGGCGACATCGTCAGCCTCGTCGAAAAAGCGTCGGAGCAGATCGACGCCGAAAAGGCTGAAAAAGCCGCCCGGAAAATGGCGAAGGGCGAGTTCGATCTCGACGATCTCGCCGATCAGTTCCGTCAGATGCGCAAAATGGGCGGCATGGGCGCGATCCTCGGCCTCCTTCCCGGCATGGGCAAAATGAAAAAGGCGGTCGATGCGGCCGGCGGCCTCGACGACAAGGAAATCAAGCGTCAGGAAGCGATCATTTCGTCAATGACGAAAGAAGAACGCAAAAAGCCGGCGCTGATGAACGCCAAGCGCAAGATCCGCGTTGCATCGGGCTCGGGCACATCCGTCCAGGACGTCAACAAGCTTTTGAAATCGCACCGCCAGATGGCGGACATGATGAAGAAGCTGGGGCGCGGCGGCATGAAGGGCCTTGCCGCGCAAATGGCGGGGATGGGCGGACTTGGTGGTGCTATGGGCGGCGGCATGCCGGGCATGCGCGGCGGCGCGGCGCCCGATCTCTCGATGCTCGGCTCCGGCAAGGCTCCGTCCACGGAGGAAGTCGATTTCGACGCGCTTGAACGCGCGATGAAAGGAATGGGTCCGATGCCCGGCGGCCTTGGGCTTCCGGGTCTTGGAAAGAAAAAGTAGCGATCATCTCAATTCAGAAAGGAAACTAAAATGTCATTGAAACTTCGCCTTGCTCGCCGCGGCACCAAGAAGCGGCCATTCTATCATATCGTTGCGGCAGACAGCCACGCCGCGCGCGACGGACGTTACATCGAGAAACTCGGCGTCTTCGATCCGCTGATGGGCAAGACTGACGAAAAGCGCGTTCAGTTTGATCTCGAGCGGATGAAATACTGGCTCTCGAAAGGCGCGCAGCCTTCCGACCGCGTCGCGCGGTTCCTGACGGCGCAAGGTCTTGCGAACTGGAAACACGGCGAAAATCCGAAAAAAGCCCAGCCGAAGACGAAAGCGCAAGAGCGCGCCAAGGAAAAAGCGGACAAAGCCGCCGCAGCCGCCGAAGCTCCGGCCGCCGAATAGTCTGAATAGGCCTCATCAAAAGGGCGTATGGGAACAATTCCCATACGCCCTTTTGTTTAGGGCGCTCATTTCCGCCGCAATTGCGCCGCTGGATCGCCGCGCAGTTTCCCGATAAGGTGCCTCAATCAATGAGGCCATTCGGCCGGAGGGATATGATGTCGCGTAACATGATGAAACTTGCGCTGGCCGGATGTTCGGCGATGTCGCTGCTCGCCGCCTGTTCCAAGAACGAAGCCTATCAATCGGCGCCGGCGGCCGAAGCGCCGATGATCGCCGACGCTGCTGTAAGCCGCGCGGCCTATGGCGGCGAGATCATGCCGCCAGCGCCTCAACCGAACGGCGATGTCGCCAATGCGGGCGTCATGCTCGCTTACTCTTATTCCATGGGCGTTACTGCGCCAAAGGGCGCAATCGCGCCGCTCGTCGCCGCGCATGAGCGCGCCTGCATCGAGGCGGGGACGAAAGTCTGCCAGGTCATGGGATCGTCGGTGAATTCCTATGGCGAGGATCAGGTCTCCGGTTATTTGAATCTCCGCGCCGAACCGAAATGGCTTGAGACATTCCGCGGCGGCGTTGCGAGCGACGCCGAAAAATCCGGCGGCGAGCTGACCTCGAACACGGTTTCCGCCGAAGACTTGACGCAATTCATCATCGACAACACCGCCCGCCTTGAAGCCAAACAGGCGCTGCGCGAGCGCATCAAAAATCTTCTTGAAACGCGTGAGGGAACATTAAACGACGTGCTCGCGGCCGAACGCGCGCTCGCCGACGTGCAGGGCGAAATCGACTCGATGACCGCCTCCCTCGAAGCGGCGAAAGCGCGGGTCGCGATGTCGGCGCTGTCGATCTCTTATTCGTCGGACCCGGAAACCTCGGTCAGCATGTGGAAGCCGCTCGGCGAGGCGTTTTCAGCCTTTGGCCGCACCTCGATGCAGTCGCTTGCCGATGCGGTGAACTTCATCGCGCGCACCTGGCCGTTCTTCATCCTCGGCCTCATCGTGCTCGCAATTTTGCGGATGTGGTGGGCGGGCCGCAAGCGCAAGGCCTGATCGTTCAAATTCTATCGATTGCGGCGCCCGATTTCTAACCCGCGAGGGGCTAGAAAACGCGCGCAGCATTCGAGAGCTAAAGCCCATGGTCAAATATTCAAAAGCGCTTGCGCTCACGGCCGCGCTCTTTGCTTGCAACGGCTGCGTGCTGGTCGCTGCGGCGGGCGCCGGCTATCTCGTCCATGACGAGGCGACCGAGAACGACGGAAAATTCGACCCGCTCGAAAAAGCCCGCGGCGAGGACGACGGAAAGAACTGACCGTTATTGCGCCGGCGTCAGCCGCAGGACTTTGCCGACGGGCGCGCCGTCATGGTCTTCGGTCGTCACATAGATCGCGCCGTCCGGCCCTTCTCGCACGTCGCGAATGCGCTCGCCCTCAAGATAGCGCTCTTCGCCGACGACCTTGCCCCCTTCCATCTCAAGGCGATGGAGCGCCGTTTTTGCGAGCGCGCCGACCAGAAGATCGCCTTTCCAGCCCGCGAAAAGATCGCCCTGATAGATCGCGAGACCTGAGGGACCGATTGAGGGAACCCAGTATTTGACCGGCTGTTTCGTTCCCTCATATTCGGTGAAGGGAGTAATCTGCGCGCCGGAATAATCGAGACCGTAAGTTGCAAGCGGCCAGCCGTAATTGGCGCCGGCCTCGATGATGTTGACCTCGTCTCCGCCCATCGGCCCGTGCTCGGTTTCCCAGATGGTTCCGGTTTCAGGATCGACGGCGAGACCTTGCTCATTGCGGTGGCCGTAGCTGTAAATCTCGGGGAGGGCGCCTTCTTTGTCCGCAAACGGATTGTCCGCCGGGATTGATCCGTCGAGATTGATCCTGACGATTTTGCCAAGGCCGTTGGACAGATCCTGCGCTTTCTCGCGGTAATTGAAGCCGTCGCCGATCGTGATCAGCATCGTGCGATCGGGAAGCAGCGCCATGCGCGCGCCAAAGTGGACGGGCGTCTCTTTTTTGGTGGCCGTCTCGAATATCGTCTTGATGTCGCTGAGCGCCGCGCCGTCGAACGTCGCCGAGATGACGCGCGTCGCATTGCTCTCCGGCGTTCCCGCCGCATAGGAAAGAAAGATCGTGCGGTTCGTCGCAAAATCAGGGTGCAGGAGAATATCAAAGAGGCCGCCCTGGCTTTTCACATAAGGCGCCGGGACGCCCGTGACCGGTTCGGCGACGAGCGCGCCATCTTTGATGATGCGCAGCTTGCCGTCGCGTTCTGTCACCAGCATCGATCCGTCCGGCAAAAACGCCATGCTCCACGGATTGACGAGGCCTTCGCCAAGCGTTTCGACATTGAGCGACAGCGCGCCATCAGGCGCCGGCGCCGCGAGCGTCGTCTGCGTTTTTCGCGCTTCGCTTGCCGGCCCGCCGCATGCCGCCGCGAGTGAGGTGAGGGCGATCAGCGATACTCGAATGGTCGTCTTCATGTCGGCTCCTTGGGCGTCTGCAAAGGGCGGTTGGCGTCACTCACCGGGGAGAGTAGTATCGCTTCACGCGAGGGGCGGCAAACCAAGGGTGCAGAAATGGCGGCGGTGCGGATCATTTTCGGCTATGCGGCGGCGGCGATTGTCGGCGTTGTGCTGGCGTCGGCGTTTCACACCCAGATGGTCATCGCAGCGCTCGGGGCGGCGGGCGCCGCGGTGCCCTTCGATCGCCGTCTCGCGATGACCGGGGATGATCTTATAGGTCTCCTCCCCCAATTCGGGGCCGTTATCGCAATTGCCCTCGCCATTGGATTTCTGGTCGCTGCCGGGCTGCGGCGAGTGTTAAAGCCGCTCGCGGGCATTGCGTATCCGCTCGCGGGCGCGGCGGCGATCGGCGTCGCGCTGACCGCGATGAGCATGGCCTTTGACGGCATCACGCCGATCGCCGGGGCAAGGTCAACATTGGGGTTCGGGTTGCAATGCCTCGCCGGCGCCCTTGGCGGCCTCGTTTTTTCAACGATCGCTGTGCGCCCGAAGTGAGCTTTCGCAAGCGCCGCACATAAGCTAAAGGGCGCGGCCATGGTTCGCACCGCCCCCAGATCGCCTAAAATCGGGATCGTCAGCCTCGGCTGCCCGAAGGCGCTGGTCGATTCAGAGCGCATCATGACGCGCCTTCGCGCTGAAGGCTATGAGATCGCGCCGGACTACAAAGGCGCGGACGCTGTCCTTGTGAACACCTGCGGCTTTCTCGATTCAGCGCGCGCTGAATCGCTCGACGCCATCGGAGAGGCGATCGCGGAAAACGGCCGCGTCATCGTCACCGGATGCCTCGGCGCGGAAGAGGGCGTCATTCGCGGCGTGCACCCGAAGGTGCTCGCGGTGACGGGGCCGCATCAATATGAAGCTGTGATGAGCGCGGTCCATGACGCAGCGCCGCCGCCCCACGATCCGCTCTTCGATCTCCTCCCGCCGCAGGGCGTCAAACTGACGCCGCGCCATTACGCTTATTTGAAAATTTCCGAAGGCTGCAACAACACCTGCTCTTTTTGCATCATCCCGTCGATGCGCGGAAAATTGCAAAGCCGCCGCATCGACGCCGTGCTGAGGGAAGCTGAAAAGCTTGTCGAGGCCGGCGTCAAAGAGCTTCTCGTCATTTCGCAGGATACCTCCGCCTTCGGCGTTGATCTGAAATACGCGCCCTATGACTGGCGCGGCGAAAAATATGAAACGCGGTTCGTCGATCTCGCGCGCGGGTTATCAAAACTCGGCGTCTGGACGCGCCTCCATTACGTTTATCCCTATCCGCATGTCGATGACGTCATCCCGCTGATGGCGGAGGGCCGCGTGCTCCCTTATCTCGACATCCCGTTTCAGCATGCGAGCCCCAGAGTATTAAAGGCGATGCGCCGCCCTGCGCATCAGGAAAAAACCCTCGACCAGATCCGCCGTTGGCGGACGATTGCGCCGGATCTCGTCTTGCGCTCGACATTCATTGTCGGCTTTCCCGGCGAGACCGAAGAAGACTTTGAGTTTCTGCTGGACTGGCTGAAGGAAGCGCGCCTCAACCGTGTCGGGTGTTTCAAGTTCGAACCTGTGAAGGGCGCCGGCGCCAACGATCTTCCCGGCGCTGTGCCGGAAGCGGTGAAAGACGAGCGCCATCACCGCTTTATGGCGGCGCAGCAGGCGATCTCGGCGGATATTCTCAAAGGCTGGATCGGGCGCGAGCTTGACGTCCTGGTCGATGAGGTTGACGAAGACGGCGCTGTCGCGCGTTCCTACGCCGACGCGCCGGAAATTGACGGTGCGGTCATCCTTGAAGGCGAAACGGATGTGCGCGCCGGCGATATGGTCCGTGTCCGGATCACTGGCGCCGACGAATATGATTTGTGGGCCGAACGCAAAGACCGATAACCAACAAGGAAGGCTGATCCATGAAATTTCTATCCGCCGCCGCTATAGCCGCACTTTCGATCGGGACGGCTTTTGCCGGGGAAGCGGAGAGCGACAGTCTTGAACGGGTCATCAGCGATCACTGGTCATGGACGCTCGAACAGAGCCCGACTTTTGCAACGACCCTTGGCGTTCGCAAATATGACGACAAGCTGAGCGATCCTTCGCTCGCCGCCTATGACGCCAGCATTTTGGCGGAAAAAGAATTCCTGCGCCGCCTCGCCGCTCTCGACCGCAATGCGCTCAGCGAGGATGAACGTCTTAATCTCGATCTCCTCTCGCTCGACTTGAAAAACGACATCGACGCTTCTGCGTTCGGCGGCAAGTTTATGGCGATCACCAACCGCGCCGGCCCGCACACCTACATCATGGGCCTGCCGGACGAGCTGCCATTTTTCACCAAGGCGGATTACCAAAGCTATGTGACGCGCCTTGGCGATGTCCCCGCCTATATGGACGCGGCGATTGCCCGCTTGGACGAGGGCGTGAAGGCGGGCTGGACGCAGCCCTGCGAGCCGATGGACGGCTACGAACAAACGATCCGCTTCCATTTCGTCAAGAAAGCCGACGAAAGCGCGCTGATGGCGCCGTTCAAAACAAAACCCGCGTCGATTTCAGACGGCGACTGGATGAAGCTGAAATCCGCCGCACAAACGGCGGTGATGAAAAGCGTTGTTCCGGCGATCGCAAAATTCGCCGACTTCTACGAAGGGACCTACAAGCCGGCCTGCCGCCAGAAAATCGGGGCTTCATCCCTGCCGGGCGGCTCTGACTATTACGCCTATCGCGCGCGATTCTTTACGACGACCGACATGACGCCTGAGGCGATCCATCAGCTCGGCCTTTCGGAAGTCGCGCGCATTCGCAAGGAAATGGCGGGCGTCATCAAGTCGGTGAAATTCGACGGCGACTTCAAGGCGTTTCAGGAATTTCTGCGCAGCGATCCGAGGTTTTACGCGAAA
>JBBTJH010000149.1:0-3158 GCA_038059555.1 Pseudomonadota bacterium
CGCGCCATGACGGGAACGGCGCGATGCGGCCCAAGCCGGAAATTGTGAAAAGACGCGCCGTTGCGGTTTTGCTATCGTTCAGGGAACGGAGAGAGACATGATGAAACCTGTTTTGCTGTTCGCGCTCAGGCTGACGACCGGGGCGCTGTTGATCATCTGGGGTCTGATCAAGGCCGGGGCGCCGCAGACGGCGATCCACGTTTCGGACAAATATTATAGCGGCGTCTTGAGCGCGGAGGCGCTGCAGGCCCCGATGGGCTGGGCGCAGATCGGGCTCGGCGCGCTGGTCATGCTCGGCCTCGCGCGGCGGATCGTCTATCCGCTGCAAGCGGCGGTTTTGCTGATCGGCGCGGCCGCCATCTGGAAATATCTGGCGGATCCGTTGGGGCTCTATTTGTTGACCGAAGAGACGCGGCAGGTCCTGTTCTTCCCGTCGACAACCGTTGCTGTCGCCTCGCTCATCCTTCTTGCGTTCAAGGGTGACGACCTTTTGTCGCTCGACAACGCTATACGGCGCAAAACTTAGCGCCAGAGCGGGCCTGCGACGCGATGAGGCGCGTGAAATCGCCGGGAAATCTCCTATATGGAGGCGGAAGGAGATTTGCCCATGCTTCGCGACCACCCGATTGCCGAGAACGACGCGCTCGATCCGATGTCGTTCATCCTGAATATTTTGTGGCTCGTCGCCGGCGGCGCCGTCGCGGCGCTCGGCTGGTTTGCCGCCGCGCTCATCATGGTGGTGACGATTATCGGCATCCCCTTCGCCGGCGCCGCTTTTAACAACGGCCTTTACACGCTGTGGCCGTTCGGCGTCCGGGCGGTCGATCGCGACCGCGTTCATGGAGAAGGCCTTGGCACGGGGCCGCTCGGCTTTCTCGGCAATATCATCTGGTTCGTCTTCGCGGGCTGGTGGCTGGCGCTCGGCCATTTCCTCGCCGCGATCGTGCTTGGCGTCACCATCATCGGCCTTCCCTTCGCCTGGGCGCACGTAAAGCTTGGCGCCTATGCGCTTTGGCCGATGGGGCGATCGATTGTCCGTCACGATATCGACCGGCGTTATTACTACTGAGAAGCTGAAATCGCGTTTCGACTAAGACTCTCAGGATGAAATGAGCGGCGCAACATTATTGCGTTTCGCTGTAGCTAGCGCTCGACGATCGACTGAAAGCCGCCGAAGATCATCCGTTTGCCGTCGAACGGCATCGTCTCCGGCGTCATCTTCGTGTTCGCCATCATCTCGTCCATCGCCTTTTGCATGCCGACGTCGCGGACCGCTTTCGACGGCCACTCGATCCAGGCAAAGACGATGGCTTCGCCTTCCGCGCGCTTGACCGCCATCGGAAACGAGGTGAGCTTTCCTTCGGGAACGTCATCGCTCCAGTTTTCGACGACCCGCAAGGCGCCGTGTTTCTTGAAATAGCTCGCCGCCTCTTCCGCCATGGCCCGGTATTTTTCCTTGTTGGGGCCCGGCACGGGAATGACATAACCATCGACGTAAATCATCGCTTGCTCCTATCTTCTGTCCGCCGCTTTCAATGTTGCGATATCGATCTTTGTCATCGGCATGACCGCCGCCATGACGGGGCCCATGCGCGCGGGATCGCCGCTCATCAGCTCATCGAGCATCGACGGAATGATCTGCCACGACAAGCCAAACCGGTCTTTCAGCCAGCCGCAGCGGCTTTCAGCGCCGCCGCCGGCGATGAGCGCTTTCCAGAGCCGGTCAATTTCCTGTTGATCGTCGCAGAGCGCGACGATTGACGCGGCTTCCGACAATTTGAAATGGTCGCCGCCGTTCAGCGCCGCAAACCCAGCGCCGTCAAGCTCGAACCGCGTCAGCATGGCGAGGCCTTTTCGCATCATGCCGCCCTCGCCGTAACGCGAAACCGAGACGATGCGCGAGTTTGGAAACAGCGAAACGTAGAAATTCGCCGCCTCCTCGCCATTGTCGTTAAACCAGAGACAGGTTGAGATGCGTCGTTTGATTGTCATGAGGAGCTCTTTTCCTTTTGCGTTTCCGTCCGATTGAACGCCGCAAGCTGTGCGCTGAGCGCTTTATCGAACGCGGGCCGCGCAAGGCATCGCGCGACGTAATCGTGAAGGCGCGGGCGCAACCGCACCAGTTCGGTGTGAAGGGCCTCGCGCAGCACCGTCGCCATGGCGATGTCGGCGATGCTGAACCGGCCTGAAATATATTCTTTCTCGCCAAGCGCGTCGGCGAGGAGATCAAGCCGTTGTTCAACAAACCCGGCGAGGCTCGGCAAGCGGAGCTTCGCCCATTCCTCGTCAATCGAGAATTTCAACAGCAGCACTTCGAGCGTGTAGGGCTCGACGCTGTTGAGCGCGGCGAAAAGCCAGCAGAGAGCGTCGGTGCGCGCCTGACCAGTTTTGGGAAGCAGCCGCTCATCTTTTTCGCCGAGATGGAGGAGGATGGCGCCGCTCTCGAAAATCTTCAGGGCGCCATCCTTCATCACCGGCACCTGTCCGAAGGGCTGCTCGCCGAAATACCAGTCCGGCCTCTCGACCGCGCTGATCAGGCGTTCGGCGTAATCGAGACCGATTTCCTCGCACGCCCAGCGCGGCCGCAGATCCCGGACATAGCCCCTCGCGAAATCTGGAACCCACTCGAAGGCCGTGATCGTCACCGGCGCATTTTCTACTACAGGCATAACTTCCTCCTGACGGCGGGCGTTTCTCGTTAGTCTTGAATTTCAGGCTCGACGAGTTTTGCGAGCTGCTCGAGCGATTCCTGCCAGCCGAGATAACAAGCCTCCGGCGGGATGACTTCAGGAACGCCGGACTGGACGATCGCGATTTCCGTTCCGACGGAGACTTTCTTCAAGGCGATCGTCACTTCCATCGCGCCCGGCAGGTTCGGGTCGTCAAACTGATCCGAGTAGCGGATGAATTCGCCGGGCCGCAGCTCAAGATAAGTTCCGCCAAATGAATGCGAATTGCCGGTGGTGAAATTGGCAAAGCTCATCTTGTAGGTTCCGCCGACCTTCGCTTCGTGATGATGAACATGCGCCGTAAATCCATAGGGCGGCAGCCATTTTGCCTTGGCGTCGGCGTCGAGAAAGGCGCGGTAGATACGCTCGGGCGGCGCGCGCAGGACGCGGTGAAAACGAATTGTGTTGCCGGACATGAGACTACTCCTT
>JBBTJH010000150.1:0-3533 GCA_038059555.1 Pseudomonadota bacterium
GAAAACCGCCAAGGCGTCGCGGACGACAACCGGATCGACGCTCGCTTTGCGCCGTCCGTCGGGCTTGAATGGTCCTACCCCCTGACGAAGCGGACCGGCGGCGCGCGCCTCTTCATCGAACCGCGTGTCCAGCTCGTCGCCAGCCCCGCTCACCGTAACGGGACCGACATCATTAACGAGGACTCGCAAACCGTCGAATTCGATTATGCGGGGCTGTTCGATTACAACAAGGCGATCGGCTACGACGCCTTTGAGGACGGGCAGCGGATGAATATCGGCGTCGCCGTCTCGGCCGCGCTCGATAACGGGATCAGCATCGAAGGCGAAATCGGCCAGCAGTTCCGCCTTCAGCAATCGACCGCCTTCGATCCGGGGACCGGGCTTGGCGATACCAATTCCGACTATGTCGGCGCGCTCAACATTCGATACAAAAACGTCGTCGGCGTCGAAAACCGGTTTCGCATCGACGATGAAGGCGGCGCGATTAAGCGGGCCGAATCAATGGCCTATGTCAATTTCTGGAAGTTTCGCGGCAATGCGAGTTATGTTCGCCTTGACGATGAGATCTCGTCCGGAGCACAGCGCCTTCGCGAAGAGGTGAACGCCCGCCTCAATTTCAATGTGACCAAGAACTGGTACGTTGGCGCTGGCTGGCGTGAAAATCTCAATCCGGGGACGATTCTCGACCAGGACCCGGCCTCGCCGACTTTCGGCTCGAACATCCCCCGTGACGGCACCATCCGGCAGGATTTCATCTTCGGCTATCAGGACGAGTGCTCGCTGATCGAACTGACCTACCGGCGGGACCGGACCCAGGATCAGGGCCTTGAGCCCGATAACGCCTTTTTGGTCCGCTTCACGCTGCGCTCGCTGGTCGACTGAGGCGGCGCTCCCGGCATTGGTTGCGCCGACCCCAATTTCGTCTACTTTCCCGGCCAGTCTGACGGCCGGACCCGAGCAATTTCCACGCACTGGCGCGTGGAGCTTGCTCAAATCAGACGACTTAGGGCGAAATCTTCAATCAACCGGTTTCCACCGGATCGGGATTTGCCCTAGACCCTCGCTGCGGACGCAACGCCGGACGGAATTTGGAGCATTGTCGAGTGATCGCTAAAAAAACCGCTTCTTCCTGTATTAAGTCAGCCTTTATCGGTCTGTCGGCCGGCGCGGCGCTGTGCTCGCTGGCGGCGGCGCAAAGCGCGCCCGAAAACCGGGAGGGTATCCCCGCCACTTATACCGGGCCGGCCAATTCGGTCGCCGCGATCGTCAACGACACCGTCATCTCAACCTTCGACGTGCAGCAGCGGATGAAACTGATGCTGCTGTCGGCGGGGGGGCGTATCGCGCCGCAGATGTTGCCGCAACTTCAGCAACAAGTCGTTCGGGATCTGGTTCAAGATCAGCTCAAAATTCAGGAAGCGAAAAAATACGATCTCGTCATCTCCGACGATGAGATTGCCGACGAAATTCGTCAGATGGCGGGGCAGTCAGGCAAAACGCCGGATGAGCTGCTTGCGCTTTTGAAAAAGGATGGAATTTCAGGCCAGACGCTCAAGAACGAGGTAGCGTCCAATCTCGTTTGGCCCCGATTAGTGCAAGGCCGCTATGGAAAGCGCGCGCGGGTAAGCGATGACGAAATTGAATCGACTTTGGAACGAATGCGATCGGACGCAACTCAGGAACAAACGCTTATTTCGGAAATCTGCATTCCGGTGCCCTCCCCCGATCAGACGCAAGCTTATTACGACGGCAGCCTCCAATTGCTTGAGCAGATGCGCAAAGGCGTTCCCTTCGCCGTCATCGCTCAGCAGTTTTCCGCTTGCACGACGGCGGCGGCGGGCGGCGATATGGGTTGGGTGCGCGCGGGCGAATTGCCCGAGGACCTCGATGCGGCGGTGCGCGATCTTCCTCCGGGTTCGGTGACCAATCCCATTTCCACGGATGGCGCCTTCATGATTCTGGCGGTGCGAGATAAACGCGCGGCGGTGAAACAGGGCGAGAAGGCCTTGTCGCTAGCCTATGCCGCAACGCCATTATCGACCGGCAGAGCAGCCGCGCGAACCAAACTGGAAAAACTCGCGACTGCAGAGGCATGCGCCGGCGGGAAAACGTTGCGCCAGGACCTTGGTCCAGACGTAGATGTCGCTGTCGTTGAAAATGCGACACTCTCAATGATTGACGAGCGCTTCCGCCCAGCGGTTGAAAACCTGGGCCGCAACGAGCTCAGCGAAATCGTCGAGGCTGACGATACGCTGTCTGTGCTTTACGCATGTGAGGTCGATGAGGGCCTTGGCATTCTCTCCCGCGCTGCAATCGAAGACCGCCTTTACAGCAGACAGCTGGAGCGCATCGCTCAACAATATCTCCGCGACGTCGAGCGCAAGTCGACTGTTGACATCAGGCTGAAGTCGCAGCCTGAAGCGGAACAAAATCGCCAACCCTCCGCGAATGGCGGCTAGGCGGGAGCGATGCCGGATCGGCCGGGCCCTCCGCTGGCGCTGACGATGGGAGAGCCCGGCGGCGTCGGGCCCGAACTCGCCTTTAAAGCGCACAAGGCGTTGCGGGCGTCCGGCCCCGCATTCTTCGTCATCGGCGACGCACAGGTGTTCGCCGCCTCGGGAGAAAAGATCGCATTGATCATGGCGCCGTCGGACGCGCGCGACAAATTCAACGACGCCCTTCCCGTTCTCGATATCGGCGTTCGCGCGCACGCGGCGATCGGCAAAGCCGAAGCTGCGTCTGCGCCGGCGGTTATCGCCTCAATTGAAAAGGCGGTCGCCTTGACGCTTTCAGGCGAGGCGGCCGCTGTCGTTACAAACCCTATTCAAAAAAGCAGCCTCATCGCCGCCGGGTTCAAATATCAGGGCCACACCGAATTTCTGGAAGCCTTGACGGCCGCCGCGCCGATGCCGGGCGCCGCGCGTCGGGGCGCTGTCATGATGCTCGCAGGTCCAACGCTCAAAACGGTTCCGGTCACCATCCATCAAAGCGTCATCGCGGCGGCGAGATCGCTGACGACGCAAATGATCGTGCGCAAGGGACTGATACTCGCCGATGCGCTGCGGCGGGATTTTGGCATTGCGTCGCCGCGCATCGCCGTCTCCGGCCTCAACCCGCATGCGGGCGAAGCGGGCGCGATCGGCGACGAAGACGCGCGACTTATTGCGCCGGCGGTGAGCGATCTTGTGAACGCCGGCGTCAACGCTTTTGGTCCCCTCCCCGCCGACACGTTGTTCCATGAAGAAGCGCGCGCGCGTTACGACGCAGCGCTCTGCATGTTGCACGATCAAGCGCTGATCCCGGCGAAGACGCTGGCATTTCACGAGGCAGTCAACGTAACGCTAGGCCTCCCGATCATTCGCACCTCGCCCGACCACGGGACGGCGCTCGATATCGCGGGTAAAGGCGTCGCCAACCCGTCGAGCCTTATCGCTGCGCTCCGCCTCGCGGCGCATATGGCGGCGCGCCGGACGCAATGAGCGACGAACTGCCGCCGCTCCGCGAGGTCATCGCCCGTTACGATCTCGGCGCGA
>JBBTJH010000151.1:0-8353 GCA_038059555.1 Pseudomonadota bacterium
GCTTCCTTAAGCCGCCGCGACATTCAGGCTGTTCTGTCGCGGATTCAACGGCTTGGCCCCGGCGGCGTTGACCCCAAGGGCGAACACTTCAAGGAATCGCCGCTGGAACGGTCGAATGGCGACAGGACTGATGTTGCTCAGAAAAGTCGATGCGGCGTTGCTTCTTGCGGGGAGCGCGGCGGCGGTCTTCGCCGTCGCGGCGATCGCGGCTGAACCGGGCGAGAAACTTGAAGACGTCCAGATCGGCGAACGCGGCGACATTTTGCGCGTCGCGCTCATCTGCTCGACGCGGTGCGACGTTGTGCCGGATGCCGGTGTCGATTTCAGGATCAACGGCGTCATCGCCGATCTCAATGTCGATCTCGGCGCGCGCAGCGCGCTCGCGCGGCGCCTGACGATCGCCGCCGACAAGGGGTCGAGCCTTGTGACAATTGACGCTGGCGCGCGCATCAACGAAGCCCGCGTTGTCACCTGCAGCTCCGACAGCGGGCTCGCGCCCTGTATCGAATACCGTTTCGAGCCGGGCGTGCGCGCCGCCGGAAAAGCTGCGCCGGCCGCCGCAAAAAGCGCATCCCGCCCGCCAGCTATTCGGGGCGACAGCGCCGGCGCAAGCCAGCTGCGCGGGGCTGAAAATAAAGACGACTTGCCGTTTATCGGAGCGATTATTCTCTCGCCGGGACCGGCCCTGCGCGACGATCCGGCGGACGGCGTCCTGCATCTGCCGCAATTTGCGCCGCCTGAGCGATTTGCTCCGCCAAAGACGGCAAAGCCGCCGGCGGGCGAGGCGGCCGGCGCGCTTCCGGCTAATGTCGCTATTGCCCGGCCGTCGCAAATCGCGGTCGACCGCGCTGAAGCGCTTGGCGCTGGCGCAACGATCGACATCAAGCGCGAGGCGTCGGAAATTCTCGGCAAGACCTTCAGCGTCGGCGCCTGTGAAGGCGCGAAAGCGCGCCTTCAAGGCGACGCCTGGGCGCTCGATGCGATGATAGATCTCGCCTTTTGCAAGGCGGCCGGGGGAATGCTCGAAGAGGCCGACGCCGATTTCGCGCGCCTTCTCGCCTACACGCCGGACAATTACGAAGCGCTGGTCGGGCGCGGCTTGATCGCCATCGCCTCTGGCAAGCGCGAAGCGGGTCACACCTATTTCCAGGACGCGCTGAACGCATTGCCGCCGATCGCCGAAAGCGACCGTATCGTTGAGGCGATGAACAGGATTTAGAGCGCTCCCAAAAAGCGAGGAGCGGTGATCCAAAAAACAGAATTCAGGTCGCAACCTGCAAACTGTAACCCGCAACCTATCATGTCACCTTGCCGCGCCGTGAAAATTCCGTTCGCTTCCATTCCTCCGTAGAGAGAACATCTGCGAGAGCTCGCCCGGCGTTCCAGACGTCTTCAAACGAGAGAAAGAGCGGCGAGAAGCCAAAGCGCATGAGATCTGGCGCGCGAAAATCGCCGATGACCCCGCGCGCGATCAAGGCCTGCATGATTTGGTGGCCGTTCCCGGCTTTAAGGCAGACATGCCCGCCGCGCCGTGAGGGCGCCTTCATCGGCTCAAGCCCAAGATCGCGCACGCATGCGAGGAAACAATCGCCGAGGGCGCGCGCTTTGGTTTCAAGGGCGCTGAGATCGACGCCCTCGAAGAGATCGAGCGCGGCGTCGAGCGCGATGAGCGACAAGACCGGCGGCGTTCCGGCCGCAAAGCGCGCGGCGCCGTCCGCAGGCTTATAGTCGCTGGCGAAATCGAAAGGCGCCGCATGCCCCATCCATCCCGATAAAGGCTGCGTCATCGTGTTCGCCTCCTCGCGGGCGACATAAACGAACGCTGGCGCTCCCGGGCCGCCGTTCAGGAATTTGTAGCCGCAGCCGACCGCAAAGCGCGCGCCCGCGCGCGTCATGTCGATCGGGACGAGACCGGTTGCATGGCATAAATCCCAGACGATATCGCAGCAGCGCGCAGAGGCGATGCGCTCGGCCGCCGCCATGTCGAGAATTTCAGCCGTCTTGTAATGGACGAGGCTGCGGATCAACACCGCATTCTCCGGCGTCTCGCCCGCTTCAAGCCGGATCAGCGGCGCGCCGGTCATGCGCGCGGCGCCTTCAAGCGCATATTGATCGGTCGGAAACTCGCCCGCATCGACAGCAAGAACAGCGCCCGGACGCTTCTCGATCAGCGCTGACGCGAGTTTGAAAATATTCACCGAAACGCTATCGCACACGAGAACGTCGTCAGCGTCGGCGCCTATGAGCTTCGCGATTTTCGCGCCGGCGCGTTTTGGAAGATCGATCCAGTCGGCGTCGTTCCAGCTGCGGATGAGGCCATGGCGCCATTCGGTTTCGGCGGCCTCGCGAAGGCGGGTGAGCGCTTTTCGGGTCGGCGGCCCCAGCGAATTGCCGTCGAGATAAATGACTCCGTCCGGCAAATCGAATTCGGCGGCGAAGGCGCGCAGCGGGTCAGCCGCATCGAGGGCGCGCGCCTCTTCCAGCGATTTCATCGGAGCGTCCTCAAAACCGCGCGCACGGGCGCTGCATCAAGCCCTTTAAGTTTCAAGGGCGGCGCAATCAGCTCGTAGTCGCCTTCATCCGCCCGATCGAGAATAAGACCTTCGAGAATGCGCAACCCCCGGCCCCGAACCGCTTGATGCGCGTCCATCAATTTTGAGTCTTGCGGATCGAGCGAGGGCGTATCGACGCCGATCAAAATGACGCCGCGATCGGCGAGCCAATGGATCGCCTCGGCCAGGATCGAGGGGAACCCCGCGTCCCAGCGATCCTGCGGCGCACTCTCATAAAACCGCAAAAGGACGCGCGGCGCGAGCGCGCGCGGCCCTGCGTACGCCGCCAGCGCGCCAGCGGTGAGAAAACGTCCGGCGCCGATGACGTGAACGACCGTACACGGACCGATATAAGGCTCAAGCCCCACGTCGTCTATCGGCGCGCCGGCAGGATCGTAATGAAGCGGCGCATCGGCATGGGCGCCCGCATGCGTCGAGAGCGTCACTTTCGAGACATTGACCGGACACTCGCCCCCGATCGCCCAGGTCTGTTCGGCGCTGAAGGGCGTGTCGCCCGGCCAGAAAGGCGTCAGCGAGGAGAGCGCCGGAGATATGTCAAGGAGCGTCATTTGCCGCTTTGATAAGCGGCGACGCCGTCGCCGAGATTGGCGTTGTTCTGTTCGCGCAACCTCGCGGCAGCGTCATCATAGAGAAAGGGAAGAAAAGCGTAGCGGCGCCCCTTCGTCACTTTCGTCACCGCGTGCAGCATCGAACACGAAAAGACGACTGCGCCGCCGACCGGCGCTTTATAGCTGCGCTTGCCATATTCGGGGAACATCACTTCGCCGCCGTCGAAATCGCCGTTGAGATTGATCGAGACCGCAAATCGCCGGTGCGCGGTGCCGCTCGTCGTGTTGTCGCGATGGGCGCGGAAATGCGCTGCTTCTTCGGCGTCATAGCAAGATACGATATAGCGCTCCATGCGGGTCACGCGAAACTGGTGGATCTTCAAGATTTCCGGCGCGATGCGGCGCTGGACATACGCCTTGCTCCGGTCGATGACGGCTTTATCCTCGATCGTATAATCCCGGCGGCGCTTGTGCGAATAGTCGTTGACGCCGACAGTCTTGCCGTCAATTTCGCGCATGAAGCCCGATTCTATTCCGCCGTGGGCCTCATAAAGCCCGACAAGTTCCCGGCAAAAATCGCGCTCGAAGACATTCGGCAAAACGAGGATCGGCGCTGAAACTTCAAAGCCCGCAAACGACAGGGGCGGCGGCAATTTTTCGAGGAGCGACAGCACGGCGTCGATATCGCTTTTATCCGGCGCGAACGGAACGATATCGATGATGCGCAAGGTCGGGTCGATGATGACCCAGCGGCGAAAGGCGGTGACGGCGCCGAGGCTGTCGGCGGCGCCTAACGGGACGGCGCCGTAGAGCGCGCTCACCGCTCCGTCGAAGTCCCAGAAAAACCGCACGCCCGGCGGGCGATCGATGACGCGTCTTTCGCTCTCGTCTTTTGGGTCGAGGCTGACGCCGAAAAACGAAACCTTGTCGTCGTTGAAAATATCGCGCCGCGCCAGAGCCGCGTCGATTGCGGCGCGAGAATGGGCTTCAGCGGCCGAGGCGTAAAAACACAAAACGAGATAGCGCCCGGCGGCCGTGTCGAACGCAAAACGCGGATTGGCGCTGGTGCGCTGGCGGAACCACGGCGCCGGGTCGCCGGGCTGGAGGGAGGCGTAGGAAGCCATTGGGCGTCATCGACCGATAGTCTGCGGGGCGCTGAGGATCGCAACCCTTTAGCTCTCGCGCAAGCTCCGTTTAAGGCTCAAATCGCCAGCAACGGCTTTCGCCGCATCATCAGCCGGATAAAGAAGCGCGAAAGTTTTTGCCCGATGACGAACGAAACGACCGCGAGAACGCCCGAAACCGGGATCATCCACGGACCTAGCAATTCATGCGCGCTCGGCAACGTCGGGTCGTCCATCGCTCCAAAGAAAAAGCTCCCGGTCGCGGGATCGGACCACATGCCGACGGTTTCGGGCGCGACCATTTCATAAAAGCCGACAAAGACGAATGCCGCCGCCATCACAAAAAAGATGCCGGAGAAGAAGAGCCCGGTTGCAGCGGTCACGCGCTGCGAGGCAAGTGCCAGAAGCGCGCCGAAGGTCTTCGCCGGTCCGCCGTCGGCGAAGGCCGACTGAACCTTCATTTCCTCGATGAAGGAGCGCGCGCACGCGTCAGGCGGTCCGAGGGCCGTGATCGCCTCGCCAAGCTTTCCCTCGCCGGCGCGATGGTCGAGATGGGCCCTGATTTCCGCGATAATCTCCTCGCGGTCAGGAAGCGCCCGTAACGCGCGCGTCAGGCCGCGCACATAGTCGTCGATTTTTGCCGCGTCGCTCATTTGCGTTCTCCCACGATCATTGTCAGGTCGTCTCGAAATCCGATCCATGCGGTCCGCATGGATTTTAGCGCGGTGCGGCCGTCGGCGGTCAGCGCGTAATGTTTTTGTCCGCGCCCGCCGCCCGCCGGCGTCTCCCATCGCCCGGCGACGCGCCCCTCGCGCTCAAGCCGGTTCAACAAGGGATATATCGAGCCGTCTGAAAGGCCGATCTCAGGGCGCATTTGAAGCGCGTCGAGAAGGCCAATGCCCGATCTTGCGCCGCCGTCGAGAAGCGCGAGAACCGCGAGCTCAGCGGCGCCCTTCTTCAGCTGCGATTTCCATGTTTCAACATCCATGAGGGAGGTTGGTATTGCAAGTTGACTTGTATTGCAATGTCAGTTCGATGAAGCGAGGGCGGGACGCGTCGAGGCGCCTCCCAAGAGCCGCTCATCCCCGCGAAAGCGGGGATCCATCTTTCACCAAGTGCTTGGTCCCGGCTTTCGCCGGGATGAGCGGGGTGGTTTAACTGCAAATCAAACTGGTAGACCCCCATGCCCGCCATTCACGACTTCACCCATGCGATAGTCAGAAAGCCTGCCCGCTCGGTCGTCGCCGGTCTGCGCGCCGGGGGCGGTCCTGACCCGAGCTTTGAGGGCGTCGCGAGCGAACACGCCGCCTATTGCGCCGCGCTCATCAACGCCGGCGTTGCGGTGACGATCCTGCCGGCTCTCGAGGAATTTCCCGATTCGGTTTTCGTTGAAGACCCGGCGCTCGTCTTTCCGGAAGGCGCAATTTTGTTGCGGCCCGGCGCGAGATCGAGGGCGGGCGAGGTCGCCCATCTCGAAACTGCGCTCTTCGACAAATTCGAAACCGTGCTCTCGCTCGAGCAAGGCTTCGCCGACGGCGGCGATATTCTGGTGACGGGCGAGCGTGTGATGATCGGCCTCTCGGCGCGCACCGACAAGGAAGGCGCCGAAGCGCTGATGCGGCTGCTCGCGAAACTCGGCCGGCGAGCCACAATCGTCGAGACGCCCAAGGACGTCCTCCATTTCAAGACCGATTGCGCGATGATCGATGAGGAAACCGTGCTGACGACGCCGCGCCTTGCGCGATCGGGCGTCTTCAAGGGCTTTCGGGAAATGTTGACGGCTGCGGGCGAGGATGCGGCGGCGAATGCGCTGCGCGTCAACGATGCGCTCTTTGTCGGAGAAAGTTTCAAGCGCACGATTGAAACGCTGGGCCGTGAAGGATTTCCGGTTGTCCCTCTTGCTGTCGGCGAAATCGGCAAGATCGATGCGGGTTTGTCCTGCATGTCGCTGCGCTGGCGTGCGCTCACAGATGAGTGATCGCGCTGTCACGCGCCCGCGATTGACCCTGTCGGCGCCGTAACCTTAGCTTATCGCCCGTCTGCCGCGAACATGGCGGCCGGAACGCAAAAAAAGGAGAGAAAAATGGCCAAGATCAAGATTTATGGAATTCCGCTTTCGCAAAATGTCAGAAAGCCGCTGGCGGTCGCCGCCCATCTCGGCATCGAGGTTGAAAGAGTGCCGTGCCGGCCGAATGAAGACGCGGTTGTCGCGATCAATCCGTGCGGTCGCATTCCCGCGATGGACGATGGCGGTTACTGCCTTGGCGAGTCGAACGCGATCATGATCCATCTCGCGTCGAAGACCAAAAACGATCTTTACCCGGATGATCCGGCCCGCCGCGACAAGGTGAACGAGTTTTTGTTCTGGGATGCCGCGCACTGGACCCCCGCCTATCAGCCGATCCAGTTCGAGCGTCTGGTGAAACAAATGCTCGGCATGGGGCCTGCGGACGAAAAAATCGTCGAGGCGACGCTCGAGAAATTCAAGCGCGAAGCGAAGTTTTTGAATAATGCGTTGGCGGGCCGCGACTGGCTGGTCGGCGCCGCCCCGACGCTCGCCGATTTCGCGATCGGCGCCGGGCTGACCCACGCCAAGGGCATGGATCTGCCGCTCGGCGATTACCCAAACCTCAAAGCCTGGAACGCCCGCGTGATGGGGCTTGAGGGCTTCAAGAAGACGGCTACGTAGCGAAAGGCGTTTCGCAACGCGGCGTTTTTTAAAACCTGATCTCGGAGTTGAGTTTTGCCGGGATCAGGTCTTTGCTTCTTTGAATATGTTGTTGCGATGATAATCCAGAAAGGTCGGCGCTGGTTGCGCCCGCTTGTCCTCCGGGACAGCGGCGTATCCATCGGGCAGAAGTAACCGCTTGATCGGTGCTGGCACGAGATTTCTCGCCGTCAAAATGCGGTAGTCATTGTCAATTGATAAGAGCCCGCGATCAAACATCCAATGCACGGTCTTCGAAAGAGCAAGCCCGTTCCTAATCGAGTCCGGACCTGCGTGACCGTCTCCTACGGGCCGTATGTGGGCTGCATCAACTTCGGTCCTGCCGCCGCCGTTTTTCATTGAAAGGCCGGTGAATGCGCACGTCGCGTCATATGCACGTTTGACGTTGCGCGCAAAAGCCTCGTCTCTGAACAATCGCGAGGACAAGCGGCGCAACATTGGGCGTGCGATATCGAAGGGTATGTCTTCTTCGAAAAATCCCAGTCCCGGTTCTTTATATTCTAAACCTGCAGATGATCGAATTGCGTCAGTTTCTGTCACTTCGAATCCAGCAGTGAGAATCGCGGCGAACTCTTCGTCACTGAGAAGCCTGACCGCGTTTCGAAATTCCCCTGAAAGCCCTGTATCGCCGGAACTTTGTAATCGACGCTCGTACAGTCCGTTTTCTGAGCGGAATGGCACCGGCTGATCAAAGTCGAGATATGCTGAGACATTTGCATAACTGTGTCCGGGTTTCGAAGCGTCGGGTGTTATCGAATCGACTTGCACGACGGCAATGTATGCAGATCTGCCGCCATTCCGACGCGGCTCGTAATAGATGACTAAATCGCCAACCATATGGATTGCGCGATCAAGGTATTGTTTAGGGAAATGATAGCGGTTGGTGCGGTCGTCATCATAACCGCTGTCAACTTTCGTTGTGAATATCCCTTTCGTCACCAGCTTACTTTGATCGAAATTGGCTTACTTCGAAAGGGGTATAAGTTATATACGATGCCGCCTTGACCGCTTTCCCGCGCGCCCTTATCCGTCAGGCGCTATGACCGCCGAGAAAAAGCCGCTCTCCTTTCAGGGATTGATCCTGACGCTCCAGCAATATTGGGCGGAGAAGGGGTGCGTCATCCTCCAGCCCTATGACATGGAGATGGGGGCGGGGACGTTTCACCCGGCGACGACCTTGCGCAGCCTTGGGCCCAAACCCTGGAACGCCGCTTACGTTCAGCCTTGCCGGCGCCCGACCGACGGGCGCTATGGCGCGAACCCCAACCGCTTCCAGCATTATTACCAGTTTCAGGTGGTCTTGAAGCCGTCGCCCGCCGACATTCAGGACCTTTATCTCGGGAGCCTCGACGCGATCGGCGTCAATCGCTCCGTTCACGA
>JBBTJH010000152.1:0-9733 GCA_038059555.1 Pseudomonadota bacterium
GAGCTTAACCGAGACCCGCAAGTTTTTTAGGAATTTCCTAGCGAGTTCGCTCGTAAATATAGGGAACGCCTCAAACCGGCTTTGGAAGATGACTGACGCAATCGATATCCTGCATCTGGAGCAATACGTCTTTGGCGACCGATCGCTGCTCGACGAGATTTTGACGATCTACATCGATCAGGCGACGATGTTGCTGGAAAGGCTTGATGCCGCATCGGACGATCAGTCGTGGCATTCGACCGCTCATACGCTGAAGGGCGCTTCTCGCGGCGTCGGCGCCTGGGCGGTGGGCGATCTGGCGGAGGCGGCCGAAAAACTGACCGGGCCGGCGCGTCTTGCGGAACGAGTGGACATGATCGAGAGATTGAGATCGACCGGGCAGGTCGCTATCGAGTTCGCGAGAGCCTATCGTGGCTAGCGTGATCGGCGCGCTAACCCTCAGCGCCGCAATTCATTCATCGCCGCATCGATCCCCGACAATGTCAGGGGATACATCCGTCCCTTCATCAGCTCCCGGATCAGCTTGATCGATCCGGAATATTCCCATTGACGCTCCGGGATCGGATTGAGCCAGACCGCGCGTTCGTAGACGCCGGTGAGGCGGTCCATCCAGACGGCGCCTGCCTCCTCGTTGAAATATTCGACCGAGCCGCCGGGAATGGTGATTTCGTAAGGGCTCATCGACGCGTCGCCGACGAAGATCACTTTATAGTCGTGCGGAAATTTGTGCAGCACGTCCCATGTCGGCGTCTTATCGGTCCAGCGCCGGTTGTTGTTTTTCCAAACGAAGTCGTAAAGGCAATTATGGAAATAGAAATATTCCATGTGCTTGAATTCTGAGCGCGCGGCCGAGAACAACTCCTCGCAGAGGCGCACGAACGGATCCATCGAACCGCCGGCGTCAAAAAAGATCAGCACCTTGATCGTATTTCGCCGCTCGGGGCGCATCTGGATGTCGAGATAGCCGGCGCGCGCGGTCGCATCGATGGTGCCGTCGAGATCGAATTCATCGGGAGCGCCTTTGCGCGCAAAGCGCCGGAGGCGGCGTAAGGCGACTTTGATATTGCGTGTTCCAAGTTCGACCTGATCGTCGAGGTTTTTGTAGTCGCGCTTTTCCCAGACTTTAACCGCGCGGCCCTGACGCTGGCCTGCATTGCCGATGCGCACGCCCTCGGGATTGTAGCCGCCGGAGCCGAAGGGCGAGGTGCCGCCCGTGCCAATCCATTTCGATCCGCCCTGGTGGCGTTTCTTTTGTTCTTCGAGGCGCTGCTTTAACGTCTCCATTAGCTTGTCCCAGCCGCCGAGCGCTTCGATCTGCTTTTTTTCTTCCTCGGTCAGATATTTCTGGGTGATGAGTTTCAGCCAGTCTTCCGGGATTTCGGCGGTGACGCCCTCGGCGAGGCTTTCGATGCCCTTGAAGACGCGGCCGAAGACGCGGTCGAATTTGTCGAGATTGCGCTCGTCCTTCACGAGGGCGGTCCTTGAGAGGTAATAGAAATCCTCGACCCTGCGCTCGGCGAGGTCGGCCTCCATCGCCTCCATCAAGGTGAGGTATTCGCGCAAGGAGACCGGAAGGCCCGCCGACTTCAGCTCATGGAAGAATTTCGTGAACATGGGGCCATCCTAGCGCTTGCAGCTCCCGGCTGCGAGGGTTGAGGGCAGCTTGAGCAACATGAGGGGAATTCCCAAACCGGATGAAAGGCCTTAGTCTTTCCGCATGATGACAACCTCAACAGCGCCGGCGAGCGGCAGGCTAACCATGGACGCCCCGTGGCGATGGCTGGGGGCGGGGTGGAAAGATCTCTGGGCCGCCCCTGTGCTATCGATCGGCTACGGCCTTCTTGTCGTCGGCGGCGGCGCGCTGTTGGTCTTGGCGCTCTGGCGGGCGGGCCTTGCCTCTTTGATCCCGGTTGCTATCGGGGTCTTTGCGCTGGTCGGACCGTTGCTGGCGCTTGGCTTGTATGAAGGAAGTCGCCGGCTGGAGGCGGGGGAGGCGCCGCGGCTTTTCCCGATCAAATTCGCCGGGCCGCGCTCGCCGCTGCAAATCGCCTATATCGGCTTTTTTGTGCTGTTCGCGGCGCTCCTCTGGGTGCGCCTTGCGACCTTGCTCTATGCGCTCTTCACCTCGGGAAATTACGCGCCGATTGACGAGTTTGCGCGCTTTGCCCTGTCAACGCCGCAAGGGCTCGCCATGCTGGCGATTGGCGGGCTCGTCGGCGGCGTGATCGCCTTCGGGATTTATTTGCTGACCGTCGTTTCGATCCCGATGCTGATGAATGAGCGAACCGATGCGTTCACCGCGATCTCGACCGGGATCAAGGCGTTCAATGCGGCGCCGGCGGTCATGCTGTTATGGGCGTGGTTGATCGCCGTTATCATTGCCGGCGGCGTCGCGACATTTTTTGCAGGGCTCGCGATCGCTTTTCCGCTGCTCGGTCATGCGACCTGGCACGCCTACCGGGATATTCGCGCGGCCGCTTAATCTTCGTCTTCGAGATCGTCGTTGAGCAAGATGCGCTCGGCCGCGCCCTTCGGGTCTTCAAACTGGCCCGATTTCAGCGCCCAGAAAAACGCCGAGAGCCCCAGCCCGCCGAGAAAGAGCGCGATCGGGATCAGATAAACGAGAACGCTCATCTGCGCCGCCCGCCCGCGAGGCGAAGCGCATTCAAGGTGACGATCATCGACGACCCCGACATGGCGAGCGCGGCGATCAGCGGCGTCACCAGCCCCATCGCTGCGAGCGGCATGGCGAGCGCGTTGTAGGCGGCCGCAAAGGCGAAATTCTCGATGACGCGCCGGCGCGACGCGCGCGAGACGATGACCGCCTCGACGATCGGCGAGACGCTTTCGCCCTGATAGACGAAATCTGCAGCCGCCTGCGTCGCGTCGGCGGCGGTTCCGGGCGACAAGGAGGCATGCGCGCAAGCGAGCGAGGGCGCATCGTTAAGGCCGTCGCCGACCATGGCGATGATCCGCCCCTCAGCGCGCAGACGTTCGAGCTGCTCGATTTTTCCGTGCGGCGAGAGCTCGGCGCGCCAAGTTTCGATGCCGAGGCTTGAGGCGACTTTCGCCGCAGCCGCCTCGCGGTCGCCGGAAAGCATTTCGACTTTTAGCCCCAGCCCTTCAAGGCGGCGAATGGCGTCTGCGGCGTCGCTTCTTTGCCTGTCCTCGAATTGAAACCGGATAGGCGCCGCGTCGCCGATACGGATCCAGCTTTCTTGTGACGCGTCGTCGGCGGAGGGGGCGCCGACCCAGGCGGCGCGGCCGAGCCTGATGCGCACGCCGTCGATCGTTCCCTCAATCCCGTCGCCCGCAACCTCAATGGCGTGAGGCGCCGCTTTGCCGGGGCCCGCCTGCGTGACGATCGCGCGCGACAAAGGATGCCGGCTGATGCGCGCGAGCGCTGCGGCCGCCGCGAACACATCATCCGGAATGTCGGCGCGATTGCTGATGCGCGGCTTGCCGAATGTGAGCGTGCCGGTTTTGTCGAAGACGATGACATCGACCTCGGCTAGCCGCTCCAGCGCGTCGCCGGATTTGACGAGAATGCCGGAGCGGAAAAGCCTTCCGGTCGCAACGACCTGCACGGCAGGCGCGGCAAGGCCGAGCGCGCAGGGGCAGGTGATGATGAGGAGCGCGACAGCATTCATGATCGCGACGCGAAACCCTGCGTCCCCGATAAAATACCATCCCAGAAATGTCGCGAGCGCCAGCGTGTGAACGACCGGGACATAGAGCGACGCCGCGCGGTCGGCGAGACGGACATAGCGGCTTTTGGTTTGCTCGCCCGCCTCGATGAGGCGCGTCAGATCGGCGACGAGCGAGGCGTCTGCGGTTTTCGTCGCACGCATGACGAGGCGCGAGGTCAGATTTAAAACGCCGGCGTGGAGGAGGGCTCCCGCGCCGCCCCTCACAGGCGCGCTTTCGCCGGTGACGAGCGACATATCAAGATCGGAAGAGCCGTCCTCGATGACGCCGTCCACGGGAACGCGGTCGCCGGGCGCGAGCGCCAGAAGATCGCCGGCCTCTATGTCGCGCGCTGAAACCGATGTCAGCGATCCGTCAGCGTTAAGCCGGCTCGCCGTGATCGCCTGCAACGCCAGCAGATCGCGCGCAGCCGCCCGCGCGCGCAAGCGCAAACGATGATCAAGATATCGGCCGATCAGCAAGAAAAACAGAAGCATCACGGCCGCGTCAAAATAGGTGTGCTCGCCGCCTTGGAAAAATTCGAATACGCTGATCGACAAAGCGAGAAGGACGCCGAGCGAAATCGGCACGTCCATGTTGGCGCGCCCGTGCTTTAGCGCGCGAAAGGCCGAGGCGAAAAACGTCTGTCCCGCATAGAGCGCCGCAGGTATCGCGATCACCGCCGACACCCAGTGCATCAATTCGCGCGTCGCCGGGCCCATCTCGCCGCCGCCCGCCCAGACGGAAACGGAGAGCAGCATGACGTTGGCGGTTGCAAACCCTGAAACCGCGAGCGCCCGCAGTAAATTGCGCCCTTCGCGATCTGATTCCTTCTCAGCCGCTTCGGGGTCAAAGGGCGCGGCGCGATAGCCGATCCTGTCGAGGCTTTCCGTCACCGCGCGCGGAATAAAGGCGCCATCGATCCAGACGAGGGAAAGCCGCCCGGTCGAGAGATTGAGACGCGCCGACTGCATCTGCGGCAGCGCGTTCATCGCCGTTTCAATCTTGCGGATGCAGCCAGCGCATTTGGCGCCGAACACCGCAAGGTCAAGCCGCGCGAGCCCGGCTGTGTGACGGACAAACGGCGCCGGATCGATGATCGCCCCATCCGCCGGCGGTTCAAGCCCGCTCGGGCAGCCGAGATCGGCAACGATCCGCGCCGTCGTCATTCGAGCGTCATCCGCTTTTCAAGAACGAATTTTTCGCCGCGCTCGCTGACTGCGACCGCGTCGAAGCGCCATAAGCCCGGCGCTACGTTCGCGACATTCGCCCGGTAACGGCCGGCCTCTGTCTCTTCAAACGCGAGCGCGTGGTCGTCGCCTTCGGCGGCGGGCCTTGCGAACGATCCTGTGATCGCGAGGCCGGAGACGGGCGCGGCTGTGGCGCTCTCGAAGGTCAGTTCAATTTCCGCAACGCCGGAATTCAGCGACGCCTCGGAGATGAGAGCCGTCCAGCCGAGCTTTTTTTGAGCCTCGCGCTCGGCCACGCGCTGGTTGAAGGCAAGACCTTGCAGATAGGATTTCTTCTCCTGTTCGCCGGGAAAACTTTTGATCGCGAGGGTCACAAATATCGTATTCGCGACGAAGATCGACATGAAGAACGCGACGATGATCGCGAGAACATGTTTGCCGGTCAGCCTGAAGGTCGATGTCATTATCGCCGCTCCGTCATGAAGGCGGATTTGTTTTCGACACTCTCGCCGCCGCCGGCCTCGGCGACCAGGAGAGTTATTTCTTTCGTCGCACGCTCGACGCCCGTTTTGGGCGCAGTCACGAATATCCGCACTGAGCGAAGCCCGTCGCCTTCGGCGGTGACGGTGACGGCGTTGTCTTTGGCCGTTTCGCCGACCGAGGAAACGATCAAATCCTTGTCGCCCGCGACCGAGATCGTGAAGACGCGCGCTGCGTTCGCCTTGTTGATGATTTTCACCGTATAGGCGTTCCGGATCGACCCGTCGGAAAGTCGCACGAAAGGCGGCGTGCGGTCGCGCAATATGTTGACTTCGAGCGTCGCGCGCGAGGAAAGGCCGAACAGCATGAAAGCGCCAAGCGCTGCTATCAGCGCCGCATAGAGAATGGTGCGTGAGCGGATGAGGCGGATCAGCGGTTTTTGGCCCGTCTTGCGGCGATCGATATTTTTGTCGGTGTCGTAACCGATAAGGCCGAGCGGGCGCCCGATCTTCGTCATCGTGTCGTCGCAGGCGTCGATGCACAAGGCGCAGTTGATGCACTCAAGCTGCGCGCCGTCCCGGATGTCGATGCCCATCGGACAGGCCGCGACGCAAGCGTTGCAATCGACGCAGTCGCCGCGACCTTCCCATGTCTGGCCCTTTTTGTGGGGCCCGCGCGGTTCGCCGCGATCGTATTTATAGGTGACTTCGAGGGTTTCAGCGTCGGTGAGCGCCGCCTGAATGCGCGGCCATGGGCACATATAGGTGCACACCTGCTCGCGCATCGACCCGGCGAGAATATAAGTCGTCATCGTCAAAAGGCCGATGAAGAGATAGGCGGACGCCGGCGCCTCGCCGCGGAAGAGTTGCGGGAAGATTGTCGGCGCGTCGTGAAAATAAAAGACCCAGGCGCCGCCGGTCGCCGCAGCGATTGCAATCCAGAGCCCGTGCTTGAGGGCTTTCTTGCCGATCTTCTCGGCGCTCCACGGCGCCTTGGCGAGCTTGATGCGTTTGTTGCGATCGCCCTCGACAAGGCGTTCAACGGCGATGAAAAGATCGGTCCAGACCGTCTGCGGACAGGCGTAGCCGCACCAGACGCGGCCAAAGAGAGCCGTCGCAAGGAAGAGGGCGAGCGCGGCGAGAATGAGGAGGCCGGTCAGATAATAAAGTTCGTCCGGCCAAAGCTCGATGAAGAAGAAATAAAACCTTCGCCCCGGAAAATCGACCAACACCGCCTGATTGGGTTCGCCCAGTCCGCGATCCCATCTAAGCCAGGGGATCAGATAATAAACCGACAGCGTCGCGATCAGCATCCCCCATTTGAGCGCGCGATACTTGCCGTAGACGAGCTTTGGATAGATCGGCTCGCGCGCTTTATAGAGCGTGCGGCTGGCCGCGCTGTTGACGGCTTTGACGTCGTCCCGCTCGACGCCGTCATTTCGCCGCTCATTCGTCTTTAACACCAACGCGCCTTTCGCCGGCGAGAATTACTCGCCGCCGCCGAGGGAGTGAACATAAACTGCGAGCGCCGTGATCTGCTCGTCAGACAAACGCCCTGACCACGTCGGCATGACGCCGCTGCGGCCGAGAAAGAGCGACTTTTGAATATCGAGGCGATCTCCGCCGTAAAGCCAGATGCCGTCGGTGAGATTTGGCGCGCCGAGCGCCTGAATGCCTTTGCCGACGGGTCCGTGGCACGACGCGCATTGCTGCTCAAAGAGCACGCCGCCCCGCGCCGACGCCGCTGCGTTCGCCTCGCGGCCGGATATCTGCATCACATGTTCGACGATGTCGCTGATCTGGGCATCGGTAAGGAGGCCGCCCTGACCGAACGCCAGCATCTGATTGAACCGCGTCTCAGGGCTGGTCGAGCGAATGCCGTACCGAATGGTCGTCTGGATATCGGAGAGCTTGCCGCCCCACAGCCAGTCGTCGTCGATGAGGCTCGGATAACCGACATTGCCTTGCCCGCCCGCGCCGTGACACGTCGCGCAATTATCGCCGAAGAGCGACTGGCCCGCGGTCATGGCGTATTGGAGAAGATCGGGATCGCTCTCGATCTCATTGATTGATTGGGCGCTGAGGAGGCGCTTCATCTGCTCGCCGCGCGTCGCTTCGACTTCCGCGAGCGCCGCCTCGACATTGGCGCGTTCGGAATGGTGGCGCGTGCCTTTGAGATAACCCGAAATCCCCGGCCATGACGGCATGAACACCCAATAGGCGACCGCCCAGATGATGCAAATATAGAGCGTTTGCAGCCACCAGCGCGGCAGCGGGTTGTTCAGCTCCTTGATGCCGTCCCACTCATGGCCTGTCGTCTCAACGCCTGTCGGGGCGTCAATTTCCTTCTCCGCCATGTCAATCGTCCTCTTCGTTGAGCGGAATTTTTCCGGCTTCGTCGAAATTTTTCTTGTTGCGCGGATTAAGCGCGTAAAAGAGCACCAGCGCGAAGGCGAGCACGAATAAAACGAGGCCCCAGGTTTGCGCGATGTGAGAGAGTTTTTCGTACATGGCGCGTCACCTGTAATTTTCGGCCGGCTCGTAGGTCGAGAAATCGACCATCGTGCCGAGGACCTGAAGATAAGCGATCAGTGCGTCCATTTCGGTGATCTCTTTGGGGTCGCCGTCAAAGTCGCGCACCTGCGCCTTGGGATAGCGGGCCGTGAAGCCGTCAAAATCGGCGGCGAAGGGATCGAGCTGCGTCGTCAGATCGCCCGCCGCCTTTTCAATCATCTCATCCGTATAGGGAACGCCGACGATGCGGTTGGCCCGGAGCCAGCCTTCGGCGTCATCGGGATCTATCCGGTTTGAGAGAAGGAATTGATAAGGCGGCATCACCGATTCCGGCACCAGCGTGCGCGGGTTGATCATATGCTGGAGATGCCAGGCGTCGGAATATTTGCCGCCGACGCGGGAGAGGTCAGGGCCCGTCCGCTTCGATCCCCACTGAAAGGGGTGGTCGTACATGCTCTCAGCCGCGAGCGAGTAATGGCCGTAACGCTCCACCTCGTCGCGCAGCGGGCGGATCTGCTGGCTGTGGCAGGTGTAGCATCCCTCGCGGATGTAGATATTGCGGCCCGCAAGCTCCAGCGGCGTGTAGGGCCGCATGCCGCTCACTTTTTCAATCGTCGATTCGAGGTAGAACAGCGGCGCGATCTCGACGAGCCCGCCGATGGCGACGACGACGAGGATTGCGACGGTCAGAACGAGGCCGCGCTTTTCGATAAATTCGTGACGGTTCAGCATCGGATTTCCCCTTATTCGGCGGGCGCGAGCGCGGGCGATGCGGCGAACTCGCGGGTTCGAACGTCGCCTCTCGCGGTCCGCCAGAGATTGTAGGCCATGATCAGCGCGCCGGTCAGGAACAAGAGGCCGCCCAACATGCGGATGACGTAATAAGGGTGCATCGCCTCGACGGTCTCGACGAAGGAGAATTCGAGGAAGCCGAAGGAATTATAAGCGCGCCACATCAGGCCCTGCATGATGCCCGAGACCCACATGGCAGTGATGTAGAGAAGGATCCCGAGCGTCGAAATCCAGAAATGCCACTCGACGAGCTGGTTCGAGTAAAGGCTTTTGCGCTTCCACAGCCACGGCACCAGGCAATAAAGCGCGCCGAACGACACATACCCGACCCAGCCGAGCGCGCCGGAATGGACGTGACCGATCGTCCAGTCGGTATAGTGCGACAGCGAGTTGACCGCGCGGATCGACATCAGCGGCCCTTCAAACGTCGACATGCCGTAGAAGGCGACCGAGACGACGAGCATTCTCAAAACCGGATCGGTGCGCAGTTTGTCCCATGCGCCAGAGAGCGTCATGAGGCCGTTGATCATGCCGCCCCAGGACGGCATCCACAGCATGATCGAGAACGTCATGCCGAGCGTTTGCGCCCATTCGGGCAGCGCCGTGTAATGGAGGTGGTGCGGACCCGCCCAGATATAGAGGAAGATCAACGACCAGAAGTGAATGATCGACAAACGGTAAGAGTAAACCGGACGCTCGGCGCGCTTCGGGATGAAGTAATACATGATCCCGAGGAAGCCGGCGGTAAGAAAAAATCCGACCGCATTGTGCCCGTACCACCATTGCGTCAGCGCGTCCTGAACGCCGGGGAACAGCGAATAGCTTTTAGTGCCGAGCAACGAGACGGGGACTGAAAGATTGTTGACGATGTGCAGCATCGCAATCGTCACGATGAAGGCGAGATAGAACCAGTTCGCGACGTAGATGTGCGGTTCCTTGCGCTTCAAGAGCGTGCCGAGAAAGACGATCAGATAGACGACCCAGACGATCGTCAGCCAGATGTCGGCGTACCATTCGGGCTCTGCGTATTCCTTCGACTGGGTGACGCCCATCAGATAGCCGGTGGCGGCG
>JBBTJH010000153.1:0-4844 GCA_038059555.1 Pseudomonadota bacterium
TCGACGATCTTTTCCCCGAAGGGCGCCTTAAGTTCGATTATGAATTGCCGGGAAAGCCCGGCGCCGATTTTTGGGACGGATTTTTCCGCGCGGTCGATAAAATTTTGCATGCCGGGCAGTCGCTTGCGTCGGGGACAGGGTTTTCCTTCGGCCGCAACGGCACGGTCAAACGCGCGATCGAGTGGATCATCGAGCACCAGGACGCCGACGGCGTCTGGGGCGGCATTCAGCCGCCGTGGATCTATTCGACGATGGCGGTCTTCAGCGAAGGCTATGCGCTCGATCACCCGGTCATCGCCAAATCGCTCGGCGCGCTCGACGATCCGCGCTGGCGCGTCGATGTCGGCGAGGCGACGTGGATACAAGCTTCGACCTCGCCGGTCTGGGACACGATATTGACGCTTCTCGCCTTCGACGATTGCCATTTGAACGGCGACTATCCCGAGGAAGTCGAAAAGGCGCTGTTGTGGGTGCTCGACCAACAGGTATTGCGCAAGGGCGACTGGAGCCAGAAACTCCCGGACCTTGCGCCCGGCGGCTGGGCGTTCGAATACAAGAACTATTTCTATCCCGATACGGACGATACGGCGGTCGCGCTGATCGCGCTGTCGCAGTTTCGGGAAAGGGGAATGGGCAATGGGCAATCGGCGCAAGGGCCGTCCCAAACAAAACCCCATTCACCATCCTCCATTCCCCATTCCCGAATAAATCGCGCCATCGCCCTCGGCGTCGACTGGCTGATCGGCATGCAGTCGAAAGGCGGCGGCTGGGGCGCTTTTGACAAGGACAACGACAAGAAGTTCCTGACCAAAATCCCGTTCTGCGATTTCGGCGAGGCGCTCGACCCGCCGTCGGTCGATGTGACGGCGCATATTGTCGAAGCGTTCGGCAAACTGGGGCTCGGCAAAAAACACCCTTCAATGATCCGCGCGCTCGATTATCTAAAGCGCGAGCAGGAACAAGACGGCTCGTGGTTCGGCCGCTGGGGCGTCAATTATATATACGGAACCGGCGCCGTGCTGCCGGCGCTCGCCGCGATTGGCGAGGACATGTCGGCGCCTTATATCGCGCGCGCCGCCGACTGGCTGCTGACGCGCCAGCAGGCGGACGGCGGATGGGGCGAGAGTTGCGCGTCCTATATGGATGCGAGCATGAGCGGACGCGGCAAGACGACCGCCTCGCAAACCGCGTGGGCGCTGATGGGGCTGATCGCTGCGGGCCGCGCCGCCGACCGCGACGCAATCGAGCGAGGTCTCGCGTTTTTGATCGAGCGCCAGAACAACGGCACCTGGGAAGAGGCCGAATACACCGGCACAGGCTTTCCCGGCTACGGCGTCGGCGCGACGATCAAACTCGGCGACCCGCTGCTGACCGAGCGCTTGAAACAGGGCCCGGAACTGTCGCGCGCGTTCATGATCAACTATAATCTCTACCGCCACTATTTCCCGCTGATGGCGATGGGGCGGTGGCGGAATGCAGAGGCAAGGGGAAACTGAATTCCATCAACCGATCGGAGAATTGAAAATGAGCGCCATATTAGCAATCGCATTACTTTACGGCGAGATCGCAGGAGCATCGGTCAGCGATTTTGCAAGGCCGTTTTCGGACGAGGCTTTAACAAAAGTCGAGCGCCTTGAATTCACCGGTGAGACCGCCGAATGCATTAACAACGACGGCGGAGGAAATTCAATGAGGATCAAACAAACCACCGCGCTGGATGATTTTCACATTCTGTTCGAGATGGAAGACGGAAGTTTCTTTATCAGCGAGATCACAGGCAAGAAGGGTTGTCCCGGAGGCGTTAAATACGGAATCGGCGTTCAAAGGAAAGCAGCTCGTGCGAAGCGCAAAGGCATTTGCGCCGGGGACAAAGGGATTGTTTACCGCACGTCGCACGGCAATGACGTATTTTCGACAACGACGCTTCCCTTTAGCATTTGCAAGATCGGAGATTTTCACCGGGCTGTCGAAAAAAGCGCTGACGACTTGCGCGTAGATGATTGATTTATAAAGGGCGCCGGCGCAACAATCTCACTCCCCGCCAATCAACAAAATCGCGGAACGCAACGGGTTGAAGGCGAAGAACACGCGGATCTGTCGCCCCCCAATCTCCACGCGCAGCTCGCGCATCAGAGCGTGCCGGGTCAACTGCAATTCACCCGCACCCGCCCTCCATCGCCTTTATCCATTCCGCAAGCAGCGCGACGCCTTCCTCGTGGCTCGTTGAGCGGCCAAGCTCCGGCATCATATTGCCGGGCTCGGTCGTTTGCAGGCGGTAGATGAAAATTGAGTCGCCCGGATCGCCCGGCACGATGTCGAACGGTCTTCCGCCTGAGCCGCCGCCGGCCGCGACCGGGGTTTTGCACTCGCCGTATTTCGGACCGAAGGGAATTTGCGGGCGAAGATCAAGGCCGGACGTGTCGGCCGGGCCGACATTTGAATGGCAATGCGAGCAATTGGCGTCGAGATAGGCTCTCGCGCGTGCGTCTAGGCTTTCAGATTGATCCGTCCACACCGCATTTCTGGGCGCGGCGTTCATGTCGGCGGGTGCGCCTTTCAACAGTCCCGCTGCAACCCAATCATCGAGCTGGTTTGTTCCTGCGACGAAACTTGAGGGCTTATTGAGATGCCGCGCTTTGGGGCCGATCGGCGACATGATGCGCGTCGTGTTGTTGGTCGCGTGGCAACCGGCGCACTGGTTCTGGTTCGGGACGATATAGGCGAATGGCTCCTCGCGGCCGTCCGGGCGGTGCAGCGTCAAACGCTGCGTCGCCCCGGTGCGCTGGAGTTGCGCGTCGGTCTGTTCCTCGTTCCAGACATAGGGAATGGCGACCCAGCCTTGTGCGCGGCGCACGAGAAGGCGCGTTTCGATAAGGCGGACGCCCTTTAATTGCATCTTGCCGTTTGCGACGGCGGGATTTGGACCGACGGCGACATCGCCGGTCCATTCCTCGCCGGTCTCGGGGTAATAGAACGTCTTTGAAATGATCGTGCCGACCGGAAAGTCGAAAACGTCATCGGCGTTGTAGGTCGCGCTTGTCCCGGCGGGCAGCGTCACGGTGCGAAGTTTCAACGCGTAATCGGTAAAGAGCGGCGTCGCGAGATCGTAAGGCGTAACGCCCGGCGACAAGGTAAGCGCGCCGTTCGCCGCCGCCATCAGCTTCCAGTCGCTGAGCGCGGCCGGGAAGCCTTCCTCATGAAAGACCGGCGCCGGCGGCGCGCTCTCGCCAGAACAGGCGGTCATCAAAAGGCCGGCTGCGGCAAGCGATAGAATTCGAAGAGCCGATAGTCTCACGTTTCACCAATCCGTCATTCCGGGGCCGCCGATAGGCGGAACCCGGAATCCCTCGAGCCGCAAGCTGGATTCCGGGTTCGCGAGCTGCGCTCGCGTCCCGGAATGACAACTTGTTGCGGCCGCTTAGCTCACTCTCCCAATCCGTTCGCCAGCACGATCGCCGGCAATTTGTCGAGCGTGCAGCGCACTGAGTCAGTTGCGAGCTGCGGCGATTTATACCCATTCGGCGCGTCGGCGTTGATGACTTCAGCGCCTTCATTATCGACGCAGATGCGCAAAGCCGCCGGCGTCGCGCCGTCGACTTCCTTGGCGGGATCGATGTAGCCGTCCCACAACACATCGGGAAGCGCGCCGGTCGGTCCGAACTTGGCGATTTTCAGCGCCTGCAGATCGAGCCCGTCGGGGTTGCTCCCCCCGCCGCCCATGCGATTGCCGTACACATAAACGCCTTCCGGGAAGCCGTCGAACTCGGCGCTCATGCCGTCCTTTGAAAGACCGGAGGAAAATATCGACGAGATGATGATGTTTGTCGTGTTGTTGTCGCGGATGTCGTTGTCGAAAACCTCGACTTGATCGTTCGAATTGACGACGACGCCGGAGCCCGCGGGGATTGTCGCGACGGGCGTTCCGGGATGCCCGAAATTCTTGCGATTATTGGCGATCGCCTGGTTTTTAAAGACCCGCGTTCTCGCTCCCGGCTGCACGAGGTTCGGCATGTTGAAGACAAGGATGCCGCCGGTGTTGTCGGTTGCGACGTTCTCGTAAACGTCGGCGTCGAATGTGTTTTCGATTTCAATGCCGGCGACGTTTTTCTCGGCGCGATTGTAGCGGACGACGACGTTTTGCGACTGGCCGACATAGATGCCGGCGTCTGAGGCGCCGATCGCGACATTGCTTTCGAGGAGGACGTTCTTCGTCTGCACCGGATAGATGCCGTAAGCGCCGTTTTCAGTTTTCGGCCCGCCGGTCCATTCCGTCCGCACACGGCGGATAACGATGTTCTCGCCTTCGTTCACTTTAAGCGCGTCGCCCTTGGAGTCCTCGATCGCGAGATCTTCGATGGTGAAATTACTCGCGGTGACAAGAAGGCCCTCCGCGCCCGCGACCTGACCCTTGAAGGAGAGGATCGTCTTGTCCATGCCTTTCCCTCTGATGGTGACGCCGTCGACGGCGAGCGAGAGCGAGCGGTCGAAGGAGAACGTCCCTTCCGGAATGTCGATGACGTCGCCCGGCTTGGCGTCGAGAAGCTGTGTCATCAGCGTTTCTTGATAGGGCGCCTCTGCAGGAGGCGGCGCCGAAGGCGTCGAGGCTTCCTTTTTGCCGCAAGCGGCGAGCGCTATGATCAGCGCCGCAGCGCCTGCTGTCGTCATCGGTCTCATGTGTCTTCTCCCGGTCGGTGCTGCACCCCGCCATTGCATTGGGCGGTCAAGGCTACCATCAATGATGCAGGAAGCGGTGCGCGGGCGAAAGGGCGGGATGCATGTCGATGTCGCGACGTAATTTTCTCGAATCAGGGGGCGCGGCCTCCGCGCTGTTGACCATGGCGGCC
>JBBTJH010000154.1:0-5194 GCA_038059555.1 Pseudomonadota bacterium
GCGACGACACCTTCGGTTTCGGCGTCGTCTTCTCGGACGAAACGCTCGACGAATTTCTCAGCCGCGATCCAAAATCCTACGACATGATCAAGGATCATTTCGCCTATTGGCAAGATATCGTTATCGAGCACGAGGGCGCCCGCACAGTCGTCGGCGGCAACGGTTTCGCCGGTTGTTCGCGAAAGACGCTGCTGGAACTTTTGCAAAAGCGCTGCGCCGATGAAGGCGTCGGCCTGCATTTTGAAACGCCGGTCGATCCAGCGACATTTGAAACCCGCTTTAAAGACTGCGACCTCATTCTCGTCGCCGACGGCGTCAACAGCCAGATCCGCAAGAAATACGAAAAAGAGCTCGGCGTCAGCTTTGAAAACAAGCGCAACAAATTCGCCTGGCTCGGGTCGACCCGGCCGCTCGACGCGTTCACCTTCTTCTTCCGCAAGACCCAGCACGGGCACTTTTGCGCGCACACCTATCAATATGAAGAGGGCGCATCGACCTGGGTCATTGAGACGACGCCCGAATGCTGGGACGCGTCCGGCTTTGCCGATATGAATGAGGACGAAAGCGCGCGCTATCTCGAACACGTCTTCGCCGAGGAATTGCAAGGACACAAGCTGCAGACCAATCGCTCGATCTGGCGCAATTTTCCGAAAATCCAGTGCGCGAAATGGAACGTCGGCAACATCGTCCTTCTTGGCGACAACAAGGCGACCGCGCATTGGTCGATCGGCTCCGGCACCAAGCTCGCGATGGAATGCGCGATCGCGCTTTCGGACGCGGTCGTCGAGACGCCGCGCGACATTAACGCCGCCCTCGCCGCTTATGAAAAAGAGCGCCGCACGCCGGTCGAGGTGACGCAGCACAACGCGGAAGTTTCGCTGAAATGGTTTGAAGACATGGCCGCACACTGGAAGAAGGAGCGCTATGAATTCGCCTTCTCGCTGATGTCGCGGGCGAAATCCCTCACATGGGACAACATCAAAATGCGGGACGCCGCTTTTCTTAAAAACGTCGAGGCGGAATTTTATGATCGCTACGCACGCCAGAGCGGGCGTGACGTTGCGGCCGAAAAGCCGACGCCGATGTTCACGCCGTTCACCTTGCGCGGCCTCACGATCCCCAACCGCGTCGCAATGGCGCCCATGGCGCAATATTGCGCCGAAGACGGCGATCTTACCGACTGGCATATCTCGCATTATACGGCGCGCGCTGTCGGCGGCGCGGGGTTGATTTTTACCGAGATGACCTGCCCGACGCCTGACGCGCGCATCACCAAAGGGTGCACGGGACTTTGGTCCGATAAGCAGGAAGCCGACTGGAAGCGGCTTGTTGATTTCATTCACGAGACGACGCCGTCGAAAATTGCGCTGCAACTGGGGCATGCGGGCCGCAAAGGCTCGACGAACACGCCGTCAGACGGCGAAGACATGCCGATGTCGTCCGGCAACTGGCCGCTTTATTCGGCGTCGCCCATCCGCTTCATCGAGGACGTTTCGGACATGCCTGCAGAGATGACGAGAGCCGACATGGACCGGATCATCGCCGACTTCGTCGCCTCAACCAACCGCGGCGCACGCGCGGGGTTCGACATGATCGAACTTCACTGCGCGCACGGCTATCTGCTCGCGAGTTTTCTCTCGCCGCTGACCAACCAGCGCAAGGATCAATATGGCGGCGACGCGGCGGGGCGCGTGCGCTTCCCGCTCGAGGTTTTTGAAGCGATGCGCGAGGCGTTTCCCGCCGGAAGGCCGATGTCGGTGCGCTTTTCGTGCAGCGACTGGGCGCCCGGCGGCGTCACGGCGGACGATATCCTGTTTTATTCGAAAGCCTTCAAATCGGCGGGCGTCGATATCATCCACGCCTCATCCGGCCAGACCGTCAAATGGCAAAAGCCCGTCTACGGACGGATGTGGCAGACGCCGTTCGCCGAATTCATCAAGCAAGGGGCGAAAATCCCGACGATCGCCGTCGGCGACATCACGCTTGCAGAACAGGTTAACATGATCGTCGCGGCGGCGAGAGCCGATATGTGCGCGCTCGCGAGGCCCCACCTCAACAATCCCTATTTCACGCGGCAAGCGGCCGGCCATTACGGCGTCAAACGCGCGGCCGGAAATTCACTCGGCTGGCCCGTGCAACTGAAATCCGGCGAATATCAGCTTTATCGGGAAGCTGAAAAGACCAACGAAAAAGCCGCCGACCTCGCCGCCAAAGCGAGGCCCAACCGGCGCCATTATGCGCGGGCGGGCCGATAGTTTTCGGTAAGTATAAGCGTCATCCCGGATGCGATGCAGCGCGTAGCGCTGCTTCGCTGATCCGGGATCTGTTGACGCGGCGATCGCCTGTGACAACGCCGAGTGGGATCCCGTGTCTGCGTCGCATCGCTCCGCGATGCAGCGCGCACGGGATGACGCGCGGTTTTTGTTGATTTGAAATAGTGGCGGTTAAGAGCTTTATATCTCACACCCTGCGTTCAAAGGATCAAAACCACACGCTCGAGCTTTCAAGCGGCCCTTCGCAGTTGACGAGATCGACTTTCTTCTGGCGGATGCGCAGCGCGCCGTCGCGCAAAGCGAGGTCATGCGCGTAGGCGCCGCCATAAAAGCGTTGAACGCCGCGCCGGTATTCGACCATCAAGAACCGCGAATTGACCTTGATGCTCCCCGCCCCGTCATCGTCTTCGTCAATCATCACATTCGACACGAGATGCGCCGTGCGCGGAAACGGCTGGAGCGATGGCGCCGCCGGGCTTTGAAAGCGGGCGATACGCACTTTGCGCAGCAGCTGGTTTTCATAGATTATTGAGACGTGGTTGAGCGGATCCGGCTGGTCCGGCGTCGCCGGCGCCCAATAGACGCCGTCATCGAGAAAGAGCTTTTCCCATTCGGCCCAGCGCTGCTCGTCGAGAAGCCGCGCTTCGTGGAAGAGAAACTGCGAGATGCGGTGATGGCTCTCTAACGCGCTTGTCATGTCAGCGTCCCTCCTCGCACATATATCGCTTCCATGCGCGATATTGGTTGCGGAACGAAATATCGCTCGATCCTTTTGCGTAAAAATGGCCGGGTGCGATTTCTTCATCCTTGCCGAAATCGCGGTGCATCGTCACCCAGTCCTCGCTTTCAGAGAGGAGGCCGACCTGCTGGCGGCGATAATTCTCCTGATCGTCGGGGCCGACGAGGTTCGCCGATGAATTGATGAGATTGCAGTAAAGGATCGACCGGTGCAGCAATTCATCCGGCGCGCCTTTGAGGCGGAATGTCCAGGATTCGATGATCGTTTTATCGACCGCGACCGGCCTTACGACGCGCATTGTCTGGATCGGACCTTTGATCGTCGCACTCGGATAAAAAATGGTGTTGTGGCGGTTGACGGCCATGATTTCGGCGACGCGGGCAGAGCCATAAGCCGCTTCCATGCGACGGTTATATTCTGGAATGTCGGAATATTTCGCGTGGATTGATGTCTTACCGCCGGAAAATCCGTGACCGTAATCGAACGCGTGAACGCCCATGTCATCGAAAAACGAATAGGATTCGGTGAAGGGCGCGATGATTTCGATTGCCGAGGGGACCGGCGCATCGGCCGGCAATTCCTTTTTGGCGACGACGCGCGCGGTAAGGCTTGACGATTGATGCGTCACCATCGGGTGCATCATGTCGTTCAGATTCTCGACAAAGAATTTCCAGTTGCTGTCGTGCTCGTACCGCATGACGCCGCCCGTGACCTCTAGCTCGCCCTCCGGCGCGCGGTCGACCATGTTGTCGATAGATGAGGCGGCGCCGCCGAGCCAGGTTTTAAGATCCGGCGCATCCGCGTTCAAACTTGCAAAGACAAAGCCGCGATAGCTTTCAGCGCGCGCCGCGCGCGGCATATTCGCCTCCGGCCCTTTGCGGTCGAACCGCGTGTCGTCATAGCCGTGTTCGAGCGGAATGCCCAAAAGCTTGCCGTCGAAATCGAACCGCCAGCCGTGATAGCTGCACCTCAAATCTTTAGTCTTGCCGCAGCGATCGCCGACGACCAGCGCGCCCTTATGCGCGCAGCGATTATAAAGAACGTAAAACTCGCCGTCGGAATGGCGCGTCAGCAAGACCGGTTGCCGCCCGATCGTTGTCGCGTAATATTGCCCCGGCTCTTTCACCTGGCTTTCATGGCCGACATAGATCCATGTTTTGTGCCAGATGCGATCCACCTCAAGATCGAAGATCGCAGGATCGGTGTAAAGCGACCGGTGCACGCGGTCAGGCTCAACGAGCGCTGCGACGTCCATCGCCGCCGGTCTCTTGTCGATAAGCGTCCTCATCATGCGCCTCCTTCAGATCACAACCGAGCCGATACTTGTTCCGCCGCAGACATAGAGTGTTTGACCTGTGACAAATCCCGCCTCGGGCGAGAGGAAAAAAGCGACGGCGTGCGCGACATCTTCCGGCGTGCCGATGCGTTTGACCGGGATGGCGTCGGCAAGCTTTCTTTTCCGCTCGCTCCCCTCGGGGACGATCTCATGAAACATATCGGATTCAACCGGCCCCGGCGCAACGCAGTTCGAGGTGATCCCGAGCGGCCCCAGCTCCAGCGCCCAGGTGCGCAGCATGCCGATCATGCCGGCCTTCGTCGCCGAATAATTGGTGCGCGTTTGAAGGCCGAGCGCGCCGCGCGAAGATATGCCGATTATGCGGCCAAATTTCGCAGCTGTCATCGCCGGCAGCGCGGCTTTGACAAGCGTCAGCATCGCGCCAAGATGCAATTGCGTCAGATAGTCGAGATCTTCCAGCGTTGCGTTTTCTGCGAGCGCCGGGCGGATGACGCCCGCATTATGAACAACGCGCAGGATTTGCTCCTTCGAGGCGATTTCATTCGCCGCATCGAAGGCTTCCTTCCGGTCGGCGAGATCTGCTTTGACGAAACTCAGCCGTGGATCAGAAAAATCCGGCGCGCGGCGCGCGATCGAAATGACGCGCGCGCCGTCAGCGAGGAGACGCCGGCTGATCGCAGCGCCGATGCCGGCCCCGCCTCCCGTGACGATGGTGACGCCTTCGCCCGGTTTCATTTTTCAACCAGAGCAAGAACGCGGAGTGGGCTACCCGATCCTTGTTTGATTTTCAGCGGCGGCGAGACGATGAGCGCGCCTCTGGCGGGGAGCTGATCGAGGTTTTTAAGGCATTGCAGCCCGTATTTTCCGGCCCCGTGCAGCAGCGTG
>JBBTJH010000155.1:0-11017 GCA_038059555.1 Pseudomonadota bacterium
TGAGCGCCGCCGTAATGGCGTCGAACACGGCATCCACGGCTCGTGTCGCGTCCGCCTTGCTCATATTCGACAAGTCAGCAACACGATCGATGAATTCGTTCTTGTTCATTCGCTCACCCTTTCTTCTGTTCTATGGAATTTACCGAGAATACTTGATCTAATTATCGCCCGTCGCGCCCACCCCTGCAAAGGAAAAGACAGCGCCCGAAGGCCGTGATGCGGGGATTCGCCGGCGGCACGCCAGATCACTACGCCCTTTTAGCCTCTTCCCGCCCACGCAACTCATGCCAGCACTCGAATTCGTGGGCAATGCACCGCTCGATCAGGGTGCGCCAGACCGGTTCGGCGATATCAGGGGACAACCCTTCGCGTTCGGCTGCGGCGAGGATCTTTGTGACGACATCTTCAATCCGCCATTCGACCCGGACGTCGCCCACGTGATCCTTGATCCGGGCGGCGGCCTCGATATAGCCCTGCCTTTCAGCCATCAGCCGAACGAGGTGGCGGTCTAAACGGTCAATTTCAGCGCGCACCTCCGCCATCGAACGGCAGTCGAGGGCCTTGGTTTCTGCCTTTTCAGCGTCTTGCATCCGGGTTTCCTAGGCGGTCTCCGGTCTCGGTGGAAGCCGCGCCGGATGAGGCAAACCGTCCCCCGCCGGCCCAGTTTTCGTTAACGCCTTGCCGCCGCAGGAAAAAACCAAAAAAATTACGCGCACCCCTTGCGCCCGCGCAAATATTGCGCTATATGACAGTTCAATGACGCTTCTGTCACAGTTGGATGACAACCAAGGGTAGGATTACCGGCGGCCGAGAATCCAGGTTTAGTATTAGGAGTTGAACCATGGCTGTAATTTCTCATCCCCATCTCGCTCATCAGGGCGAAGGCCTCAGCCGGATTATGCGCGGCATCCTCTATGTCGCAATGGCCGTCGCGGCTATCGCAGTTGCGGTCCCGGCAGCGATTGCAACCGTCGGTTAGCAATCCCGATCTTTTCTGACCCTTCATCAGGTCAAGTGTTGAAAAGCGGCGCCCCTTAAGGCGCCGTTTTTTTTGCGAGCACGGAAGACGGGCCAACCTCCGGGAGACCCTGGCGGCCCTCGCGCTGAGCGCGCTCGGACGTCTCCATATAGTCGCGGCGGACCGGCGCCGCGCTGACATTTTTCGCCAGCTGGATCTGGAAATTCATGTGCCCGCCCGACCGGAAAGCAAACTCCGCCGTCGCGAGGTAGAATTCCCACATCCGGCAGAAACGTTCGTCGAAGGCGCGGGCGGCCTCAGCGCGGTTGACGGCGAAGCGGCGCCCCCATTCGCGCAACGTGTCGGCATAGTGCAGGCGCAAGATCTCGATATCCGTGACCCAGAGACCCGATTTCTCAATCGCGATCAGCGGCTCAGAGAGCGAGGGCGAATAACCGCCCGGGAAAATATACTTCCTGATCCAGGGGCCGGTGACGCCCGGCTCTCCCCTTTTTCCAATGGAATGAATGAGCGCGAGGCCGCCATCGTCGAGGAGATCGGAGAGCTTGAGAAAGAACTCATTATAATGCGGCGCCCCGACATGTTCGAACATGCCGACCGAAACGATGCGGTCGAATGTCTCCGACAGGTTGCGATAGTCCATGAGACGGAATTCAACCTGATCGGAGAGCCCACGCTCCTTTGCGCGCGCTTCGGCGAGGTCGCGCTGCTCTATCGATAACGTCACGCCGACGACGCGCGCGCCGAGGTGCTCGGCCAGATACATCGCCATGCCGCCCCAGCCGCAGCCTATATCAAGGACGCGCATTCCAGGCTCGATCCGCAGCTTCGACGCGATATGGCGATATTTGGCTTGTTGCGCGTCCTCGAGCGGCTGGCCGTCATATTCAAAATAGGCGCAGGAATAGGCGAGATCCTTGTCGAGGAAGAGGCGGTAAAAATCGTTCGAAATGTCGTAATGATGCGCGACGTTCTCTTGCGCGCGACCGATCGGGTTCGTTTGTTGAAAACGGCGAAATTTTTTCACCAAGGACGCAAGATGCCGGCGAAACGGCCGCTTCCTGAGATTTGATTTGTTCTGGTGGAAGACCTGCAGAAATTCGCGCAGATCGCCTTGCGTGACGATCAGCTCGCCGTCCATGTAAGCTTCGCCGACCGCTAATTCCGGTTTTGTCAGAATGCGCCAGTACAAGGATGGGTTGGCAAGGCGGATAGCGACATGCGGCGCGCCGGATCCGTGGCTGTGCGAACGACCCTTGGCGTCGATGATTGTCAACGTGCCGCGCTTGATAACGCGGCCGACCAGTCCATTTAGCAGCTGAAGTGCAAGCCCCGAAAACATACCCGCCTCAATTCGGCGCCGCGCCAGGCGGAACCGGCGATCCGGCGCTCTTCATCAGCGCCGGATCGAAGGCTAATCAATGTATCGCTGCCGCGCAATCAATGCGTCACGACATTGTCCCCCTCGCCTGCATCGGGCGCGGGCGGCGGGGTGAGAGGTTCCGACCATTCGATCGGCGTCAGTTTTCTCGTCAGCGCGAGCGCCAGCACTTCATCGACGCGGGCGACCGGGATGATTTTGAGGCCTTGCTTCACGTTGTCGGGAATTTCCGCGAGGTCCTTCTCGTTTTCTTGAGGGATCAGCACGGTTTTGATGCCCGCTCTTAAAGCCGCGAGCAGTTTTTCCTTCAGTCCGCCAATCGCGAGAACGCGGCCGCGCAGCGAGATCTCGCCCGTCATGGCTATATCTTTGTGGACGGGAACGCCGGTCAGCACCGAGACTATGGTTGTCGCCATCGCGACGCCCGCCGAAGGCCCGTCTTTGGGCGTTGCGCCTTCCGGCACGTGGATGTGGATATCGGTCTTGTCAAAGACCGGCGGTTCGATGCCGAAATCGGCAGCGCGGCTTCTGACATAAGACGAAGCTGCGGAAACTGATTCCTTCATCACTTCCTTCAAATTGCCGGTCGGGGTCATACGGCCCTTGCCCGGCATCTTGACCGCTTCGATCGTCAAAATCTCGCCGCCGACCGACGTCCAGGCGAGACCGGTGACCACGCCGACGCGATCTTCGCCGTCGATTTCGCCATAGCGGTATTTGATAACGCCTGAGTATTCCGCGAGGTTTTTCTCAGACATCTCAACTTTTTTCGCCTTGCCGGATTCGATTTCACGAACCGCCTTGCGAGCAAGACGCGCCAACTCGCGCTCAAGGTTTCTGACGCCCGCTTCGCGCGTATAACGCCGGATCAGCTCCATCAGGCCTTCGTCGGTGAGCTTCCATTCCGACGCCTTGAGGCCGTGATCCTTCATGATTTTCGGAATGAGGTGACGGCGGGCGATCTCCCGCTTTTCATCCTCCGTGTACCCCGGAATACGGATGATCTCCATCCGGTCAAGCAAGGGCTGGGGCATGTTGAGGCTGTTCGCCGTCGTGATGAACATCACGTCGGAGAGATCGTAATCGACCTCAAGGTAATGATCGGCGAAGGTCGAATTCTGCTCCGGGTCGAGCACTTCGAGGAGCGCCGACGAGGGGTCGCCGCGAAAATCCTGGCCCATCTTGTCAACTTCATCGAGCAGGAAAAGCGGGTTCGATTTCTTCGCTTTTTTCATCGACTGGATGACCTTGCCGGGCATCGAGCCGATATAAGTGCGGCGGTGGCCGCGGATTTCCGCTTCATCGCGCACGCCGCCAAGAGAGACGCGCACAAATTCGCGCCCGGTCGCCGACGCGATCGACTTTCCAAGCGACGTCTTGCCGACGCCCGGAGGGCCGACGAGACACAAAATCGGTCCCTTCAACGTGCCCATGCGCTTTTGCACGGCGAGATATTCGAGAATGCGCTCTTTAACTTTGTCGAGACCGTAATGGTCGGCGTCCAAGACCGCCTGCGCTTTTTCGAGATCGTTCCTGACCTTCGATTTGTTGTTCCATGGAATCGACAAGAGCCAGTCGAGATAGTTTCTGACAACCGTCGATTCAGCCGACATCGGCGACATCTGGCGAAGCTTTTTCACTTCGGCTTCCGCCTTGGCCCGCGCCTCTTTTGAGAGCTTGGTCTTCTTGATGCGATCTTCAATCTCGGCGACTTCGTCGCGGGATTCGTCGCCCTCGCCGAGCTCTTTCTGGATCGCCTTCATTTGCTCGTTGAGATAATATTCGCGCTGCGTCTTCTCCATTTGCCGTTTGACGCGGTTGCGGATTTTTTTCTCGACCTGGAGGACGCTCATCTCGCCTTCCATCAACGCGTAGACGCGCTCAAGGCGTTCGGCGATATCAAAAATCTCAAGCAGTTCCTGCTTTTCTGAAATCTTGATATTGAGGTGCGAGGCGACGGTGTCCGCAAGCTGCGCGGGGTCCTCGATCGAATTGATCGACACGATGACTTCCGGCGGCACGCGCTTGTTGAGCTTACCGTAGGCTTCGAACTGGGTGACGACCGATCTGGAAAGCGCGTCGAATTCCGCTTCGTCGCTTTCAACTTCCGGCGGAGTCGTCGCTTCAGCTTCGAAATAATCGTCCGTCTTGGTGAAGCGCACGACCTTCGCGCGCTCTTCGCCTTCAACGAGAACTTTCACCGTGCCGTCCGGCAATTTCAGCAGTTGCAGGACCGAGGCGACCACGCCGATCGAATAGATGCCTTCGGGTTTGGGATCGTTATCGCTCGCGTCCTTCTGGGCGACGAGTAAAATTTTCTTGTCGTGCTCCATCACATGTTCGAGCGCGCGCACCGATTTGTCGCGGCCGACGAACAACGGAATGACCATCGTCGGAAACACGACGATGTCGCGGAGGGGAAGCACGGCGTATTTTTGAACGTCTGACATCTACTTTCCTTCGATCTCGGGCCTCGGATGAGCGCCCGGTTCCGCGTCCGCCCCTAACATAGCAGCCTATCCTTAACGCCCCGCAGATGATCCGCAGCGAGGTCCGGGAGAGGCCGCCGGCGCCAGGACGGCGACGGACGCCGGCATCATGTGGCGTTCCGCCCGCCGGTTTCAACCCGGGGAAATTTTATGGCGAATTGGAGGCTTCCGCCACGAGCGGGGCGGGCCCAAAAAAGAAAACGGCGCCCGAAAAGGCGCCGTTTCCGAAAAAATCCGTCAGAACGCCCTCAGGCGCTTGCTTCGGCTTCCATTTTTTCCTTGCCGCGATCTTCGTAGATCTGCAGCGGCTTGGCGCGGCCTTCGACGACCTCGCCGTTGACCACGACCTCAGCGACGCCCTGCATCGAGGGCAGCTCGAACATTGAATCGAGCAGGATGCCTTCCATGATCGAGCGAAGACCGCGAGCGCCGGTTTTACGGGCGATCGCCTTGCGCGCGATCGCCGATTTGGCGTCGTCGGTGAAGGTGAGCTTCACGTCTTCCATTTCGAAGAGGCGCTGATACTGCTTGATGAGCGCGTTCTTGGGCTGCGTCAGGATCTGGGTCAGCGCCGGCTCATCGAGATCTTCAAGCGTTGCGATCACCGGCAAGCGGCCGACAAATTCAGGGATCAGGCCGAACTTCAAAAGATCTTCCGGCTCGATCGTCTTCAGCACGTCCCCGACGCGGCGATCGTCCGGCGAAGAAACCTTCGCCCCGAAACCGATGGAGGTGCCGGCATGACGGCCGGAGATGATCTTCTCGATCCCGGCGAAGGCTCCGCCGCAGATGAAGAGAATGTTCGTGGTGTCAACTTGCAGGAATTCCTGCTGCGGATGCTTACGGCCGCCCTGCGGCGGAACCGATGCAACAGTTCCTTCCATGATTTTCAAAAGCGCCTGCTGGACGCCCTCGCCCGACACGTCGCGGGTGATCGAAGGATTATCGGATTTCCGGCTGATTTTGTCGACTTCGTCGATATAGACGATGCCGCGCTGCGCCCGCTCGACATTGTAATCGGCTGACTGAAGGAGCTTCAGGATGATGTTTTCGACGTCCTCGCCGACATAGCCGGCTTCGGTAAGCGTCGTCGCATCCGCCATGGTGAACGGCACATCGAGGATGCGCGCGAGCGTTTGAGCGAGAAGCGTTTTACCCGACCCGGTCGGCCCGAGCAGGAGAATATTCGATTTCGACAATTCGACGTCGTTGTTTTTCGACGCGTGATTGAGGCGCTTGTAATGGTTGTGGACCGCGACCGAGAGGACGCGCTTGGCCTGCTTCTGGCCGATCACGTAATCGTCGAGCACTTTGCAAATCTGCTGCGGGCTCGGAACGCCCTCGCCGGCTTTCACCAGCGAGGATTTTGATTCCTCGCGAATGATGTCCATGCACAATTCGACGCATTCATCGCAGATGAATACCGTCGGGCCTGCGATCAGTTTCCTGACCTCATGCTGGCTCTTGCCGCAGAAAGAACAATAGAGCGTGTTCTTGCCTTCGCCGCCGCCGCTTTTTCCGCTTACTTTGCTCACTCTATACAACTCCTTCGAGGAGTCCCGGCGTCCCGGGAATCCGGTCTGGCGCAGGCCTTGCCCTGGAACAACACCTCACGCGGATGCAGGACAGGTGCAGTTTCTGCGCCAATGCCGCCTCCGAGCCCCATGCCGGTCCCTTCACCATATTCGATCACAACCGCAACATGCCAATCAAGCTGCCTTTTCGCCTTTCTGGCAACCCTTCCGTGCGCAATCTCTATTCGTCGCCTGGCGCACGCCGTTCCAGAACCTTGTCGATGAGGCCGAAATCGACCCCTTCTTCCGGCGACATGAAGTGGTCGCGGTCGAGGGTTTTCTCAATTATTTCATATGGTTGAGACGTATGTTCCACATAGATCTCATTCAGCCGGCGCTTCATTTTGATGATATCTTGGGCGTGCCGCTCGATATCGGAGGCCTGCCCCTGGAAGCCGCCTGAAGGCTGGTGAACCATTATTCGTGAATTCGGGAGCGAGAATCTGAGGCCCTTTTCGCCGGCGGTCAGCAAAAGCGACCCCATCGAGGCCGCCATCCCGATGCACATGGTCGAGACCGCCGGGCGGATGTAGCGCATGGTGTCGTACATCGCGAGGCCGGCCGAGACCGAGCCGCCTGGGCTATTGATATAAAAGGCAATTTCCTTTTTCGGGTTCTCCGCCTCCAGGAACAGCAGCTGGGCGACGATCAGGGTTGAAACTGAGTCGTGGACCGGCCCGGACAGGAAAATGATCCGCTCTTTGAGGAGGCGGGAGTAGATATCATAGGCTCGCTCGCCCCGGCTCGATTGCTCGACGACCATCGGCACCAGCGTGTTCATAAAAATGTCGTGGGGGTCCTTCATGCATCTCTCTTCGGTGGGGTCCGGGCGGGCGGCCGGAATTGAACACTCTCTTACACCCGAATTCGGGCGACGCGGTTAATATGGGGTTGAAAAACCGCCGGCCAACGCCTGCGCCCCGCCAATCCCGCGATCACTTTACACATCGTGGTTTAAGCGACGGTTATTCTTGGATAAAAGCAAGGCCTCGTTGCGCAGGCGCAACGATCTCTTCCAGCGGCGATTCCGGAAAGGGCGGGGCTTAATCTTCCCCGTCCGGGTCCTTCATCAGGTCTTCTTTGGAGACCTTTTTGTCGGTGACGTCGGCTTTTTCGAGGATAAAATCGACGACGCGCTCTTCAAAGAGGGGCGCGCGGATCTGGGCGATCGCCTGCGGGTTTTGCTGGTAGAATTTGAGGACGTCTTGCGGCGTCACCTTCTGGCCCTGCATCGCGTAATATTGCGCTTCGCGGAGCGCTTGCTCCTGCACCGCACGCTGCAGCTGATCGGACGGCACCTGCACATCGGCCCTGCGGCCGATTTCGGCAAGCACCAACCCCAAGCGAACGCGGCGCACCGCAATTTTGCGATACTCAACTTTGAGTTCGTCGTCGGACTTGTCCTTGTCTTCGTCGTCGCGTTCGGCGTTTTGAACCTGCGCCCAGATCTGGTTGAATTCGGCGTCGACCATGGATTTCGGGAGATCGAAATCGTGACCTTCGTCGAGCCGGTCGAGAAGCGCGCGCTTCACATGGCTGCGCGACATTGACTTGCGCTCGGTTTCGATACGGTCGCGAACGCGCTTCTTCAGGTCGGCGAGATCTTCAAGGCCGAGCTTCTTGGCGAAGTCGTCGTTGATTTCGACATCCTTCGGCGCTTTCACTTCCTTCACCTTGACGGCGAAGAGGGCGTCCTTGCCGCTCAGCGCTTGCGAGCCGTAGTCGTCCGGAAATGTCACTTTGACTTCGACATCGGCGTCTGTCTTGGCGCCGACGAGCTGCTCTTCAAAGCCTTTGATCAGCGAGTTCGAGCCGAGCACCAGCGAATGATCTTCGCCCTTGCCGCCCGCAAACTCCTCGCCGCCGATCGAGCCGACAAAATCGATGACGACCATGTCGCCGTCTTTCGCCTTTTCGGTTTTCTTGCGCGGCTCGTATTCGCGGTTTGCTTCCGCGATTTTCTTCACTTGCTCATCGACTTCCGCGTCGGCGATTTCCGCGACGGGGCGTTTCAGTTTGACGCCGTCAACCGACATTGGCTCGAAGACCGGCAAGATTTCAGCGTGAACGTCGTATTCAAGATCAGCCTTGCCGTCGATGATCGCGTCGATATCGGAAGTAAGGTGGGGATGGGGCGTCGTCGCGGGTTTCAGATCGCGATCGGCGAAAGCCTTGTAGCTCGTCTCGTTGACGATCTCCTGCAGGATTTCACTCATCATGCCTTTGCCGTACATCTTTTTCAGAAACGGCAGCGGGGCTTTGCCCTTGCGGAAGCCTTTGAGCTGCACCTTGCCTTTGACGTCGGCAAGACGCGCATTGAGCTTGGCGTCGAGTTCGGCCGCCGGCACTTTCACCGTGAACTTGCGCTCAAGGCCTTCGGCTGTTTTTTCAGTCACTTCCATCGTCGTCCAAGCCTTTATGTTTCAATAGATCCTCAGGCACGTCTGTTCCTCGGAACCGTCCGGCTCGCCGGGCGCGGGACCCGAGAGGCGAAGGCTGGTGCGGATGGAGGGAGTTGAACCCCCACGGGTTGCCCCGCTGGAACCTAAATCCAGTGCGTCTGCCAATTCCGCCACATCCGCGCAAAATCTAGCCGCCGGCCCAAGGTCATTTCGGGCCGACGCGCCGGAAGCGCGTCTCTATAGCAGAGGAAGGACCAGAGTCGAGCGCTTCAGAACCGCTTTTCGAACCACATGACACTGTAAAAGCGGCCGAATTTCCGGCCGACCTCGTCGTAGGTCGCAACAGGGCGGAAACCGAACCGTTGATGGAGCGCGACCGAGGCCGGATTGGGAACGACGATGCCCGCATAGGCCCGGTGGACGTCCTCTCCGGCCAGCCGGTCAAAGAGGGCCGTGTAGAGCTTTGATCCGGCCCTTTTTCCCTGCGCCGCCGGGGCGATAAACACCGAGACTTTGACCGAGGTTTCGTAGGCGGCGCGCGGGTCGAACGCCGAGGCGTTGGCAAACCCCGCGATCCGGCCTTCCTCATCCTCAGCGACGACGACCGGCCAGCGCGGGTTCGCCACCCGTTCGTCAATCCAGCGCCGCCGCGTTTCGAGATCGATCGGCGCCGTTTCGAAAGTCGCCGGCGTCTCAAGAATGAAGGGATTGTAGACCGCGTTGATGCCTGCGGCGTCCCCTGCACGGACAGGCCGGATAATCATCGTTTTGCTTTCGGCTCAGCCGGCGACGGTTGAGGCGGCGAGAACAGCGCCCGGAAAACCTGCGGCAGCGCATCGGGGAGATCTTCGGCGATGAGGCCGGGTCCCGCCGCTTGCGCCGCCGCGCCGTGCAGCCAGACGCCGGTCGCGGCGGCCTCAAAACCAGGCATTCCCTGCGCGCGCATCCCGGTGATGAACCCCGCAAGCACGTCGCCGGCGCCGGCGGTCGCAAGATCAAACGGGGCGTTCGCATTGATGATGGCGCGGCCGTCGGGCGCGGCGATAATCGTGTCGGCGCCTTTAAAAACGACGACCGCTTTTGCCTCAGCAGCCGCCGCGCGCGCGGCCGCAAGGCGACGGTGATCTTTCAGCGCCGGAAAGACGCGCGCAAACTCGCCGCCATGCGGGGTTAAAATATCGTCGGGCCGCAACGCTGCAAAAAGCGCCTGGGCGCCGCCCTCAAAACTCGTCAGCGCGTCAGCGTCAATCACGCCGCCGGCGGCGGATTTGAGGATCGAGAACACGCTCTCTCTCGTCGCTGGGCCGACGCCGGCCGCCGGCCCGATCAGCGCTGCGGTAAAGCGCTTGTCCGTCAATGCAGCAGCAATCTCGTTTGCCCCATCAGCCTCGCGCACCATCACGGCGGTAAGGCGCCCGGCGTTCTCATCAGCTGCGTCCTTCGGCGAGAGAACGGTCACGAGACCCGCGCCAGCCCGCAGCGCCGCCAGCGCCGCCAGCCGAGCCGCGCCGGTTTTGAGGCGCGGACCTGAAACGATCGCCGCATGTCCGCGATCATATTTATGAGTGGAAAAATCGGGACGGCGCCAATGGCCGCCCCAGAGCATCGGATGATTTTCAAATGTCGACGGCTTGACCGAGGCGATCCATTCATCCTTGACGCCGATGTCGGCGATTTGAACGGCGCCGGCGAGCGCGCGACCTGGAAAAAGCACATGTCCGGGTTTTCGGGAGATAAAAGCGACAGTCGCGGCCGCTTGAACAGCAACGCCGAGCACAGCGCCAGAATCCGCGTCGACGCCGCTTGGAATATCGAGCGCTATAATCGGCGCCGGATGCGCATTCGCCGCTAGAATAACCTCGCGTTCGGGGCTTTCAATCGCCCGCGAAAGGCCGGTCCCAAACATCGCGTCGACGATGACCCCCGCGCCATCGAGCACGCCAGGCGTCAAGCGCTCGATGTCGCCGTCGAAAAGTCCGGCCATCAGCGCCGCATCGCCCTTGAGATAGACTCGCTCGCCGATCAGGCCGACACGCACCGTCCATCCGGCTTCTTTCAACTTGCGCGCAACGACAAAACCGTCTCCGCCGTTATTGCCCGGCCCGCACAGCACGGCGGCCGGACGCGGCTCTATCGTCCGTATAATGAATGAGGCTGCGGCGGCGCCCGCCGCTTCCATCATCGCGGGTCCC
>JBBTJH010000156.1:0-4162 GCA_038059555.1 Pseudomonadota bacterium
GCGGGAATTGTCATCGTCAGAGAAGCGGGCGGAACGGTCTCTGAAATCGAAGGCGGCGACCGCCCCATGCATGCGGGGTCCATCCTCGCGGCGAACGCCGAGATTTTTGATCTCGCCAAAAAATTGGTCACTGGTTAGCCGGCGTGAAAACGCCCGCCCGGGAGGGGATGGGGCGGGCGCTCTTCAACGCAGCATCAGGGGCAGACGCTGCGATTTATCAGGCGGCGTTCGAAGCTTTCAGCACTTCGACTTTCGCGCCGGTCGAATTGATTTCGATCTTACGCGGCTTCTTCGCCTCGGGAATTTCGCGGCGAAGGTCGATATTCAAAAGTCCGTTCACAAGGCTCGCACCTTCAATTCTGACATGATCGGCGAGCTGGAACCGGCGTTCAAACGAGCGCCCGGCGATACCTTGATGGAGATAGGTTCGCGCGTCGTCGCTCTCTGGCTTTGCGCCGACGATTTTCAGTGAATTTTCGTGAAGCTCGATCTCGAGATCGCCTTCGGAAAAGCCAGCGACCGCCAAGGTCACGCGATAGCGATCCTCGTCAACGCGCTCAATATTATAGGGCGGATAGCCGGTCGCCTCAGATTTGCCGATGTTGTCGAGAAGATCAAACATCCGGTCGAAGCCGACCGTGGTGCGATAAAGCGGCGTCAAATCATAACTGCGCATGTTTTCCTCCTTCAAGAAGCAAGGGAACAAGGACGACGGTCCGCCCTGCGAGAGCCGGGCCGGCGACATCGAAGCCGACTGGCCTTCGACGCAGCTTAGGTAGGAGCGCAAATCGGCTGTTCAAGGGGTGATTGGCCGGATGGCGCCGAACCATGTAACGTCCGGGGCAAGGACTAGCCGAGCAGAGGACCCCAACCATGAATTCCAGCTATTTTGCAGTTTTCGCCAGCTTGATGCTCGTTTCCTGTTCGGCGCAAGATGCCGGGAAAGCTTCGACGGAACCGGCCGCAGCCGCCGTCGATGCGAGCGTTTTGCTCGACGCCGCGCTCAATGGTCCGGCCAGATCCGACGACGATCGCGCGCGGGATGTGTGGCGTCACCCCCGTGAGACCTTGCAATTCTTCGGCGTCGAACCGTCGATGACGGTTGTTGAAATCTGGCCCGGCGGCGGCTGGTACACGCGGATACTCGCGCCCTATCTGAAATCGGGAGGCGGGGTTTATTATGCAGCGCAGGTCGATCCATCGGCGAGCGACCGCGCGGCGGCGGCCGTCGATCGTTTCCGGTCGGATTTCAGCAACGCCGACCTCTTTGGCGAGATCAAAATCACCACCCTCGACACGGGAGGGATCGCGCCTGAAAATTCCGCCGACGCCGTTTTGACCTTCAGAAACGTGCACAACTGGCTGTCGAGCGGCAAAGCGGAGGATAATTTCAAGGCGTTCTACCGCGCGCTGAAACCGGGCGGAGTGCTCGGCGTTGTCGAACACCGGGCAAATGAGGGCGCCGGCGAAGAAGACCCGTCATCAGGATATGTGAGGGAGTCGACGGTCAAGGCGCTTGCGGAAGCTGCAGGATTTGAGTTCGCCGGTGCTTCTGAAATAAACGCCAACCCCAAGGACACCAAGGATCACCCCTTTGGCGTCTGGACCTTGCCGCCGGTGCGCCGCTCATCCGCGTCATCGGGGCAGGAAGATCCTGATTTCGACCGCGCGAAATATGACGCAATCGGCGAGAGCGATCGCATGACGCTTAAATTCGTAAAGCCGCAGCAATGACCGATACCGAACTAAAGCTCAGGGCGGCCAAGGCGTTTGTCGGAGGCTTTTCCGGGGTTATCCGTATCGCTCCAGAAGGCGGCGTTCCGTTTGATATCGATGGCCGAAAGGAAGTTTGTGCAATCGTTGCTGCGGGCGATGCTGCGCCGGATTGCGTCTGGCGGGCGAGCGCCGAGACGTTGACGCGCGTCTTCGAAGGCGGGCGCGCCCTGGAAAGCTCATACCTCTCCGGCCGGCTGTTCGTCGCCGGAGACATGAGCGTGATGGCGCGCCTCGTATTGGAGAGTTCGCGATAGCTGAACTGATTGAAATACCTTCAAATCCAGTCCCCGCCGGCGGCGAGGCTGTTGATTTTCAAGGCGCCGACGGCGGCAAGCTTCGGGGGGCGCTGTTTCCTGCGCCCAATTCGAGAGCGACTGCCGTTCTCCTCACCGGGCGATCCGAATTCATCGAAAAATATTTCGAGATCGTCCGCGATCTCACCAAGCGCGGATTTTCGACGGCGGTCATGGACTGGCGCGGCCAGGGATTGTCGGAGCGGCTGCTGCCCGTTCGCGAAAAGGGTCACATCCCGGATTTCGGCGTCTTCAGGTCCGACCTCCGCGTCTTCATGGCGGACGTCGTTCGCAAGCGGTTGCCGGGTCCTTATCTGCTGCTCTCCCATTCGATGGGGGGCTTGCCGGCGCTGCAATCGCTCGCAGATGGCGACGAAACCTACCGCGCGGCCGTCTTCACCGCGCCGATGACGCGGCTTTTCGACGGCCTGCTCCGGCGGATCGGCATCCGGGTGATCGCGCAGGCCGCGACCCGCGTCGGACTGTCGCGCGCGGCGATCGCCGGCGTCAAAGAGCACTCGATGGCGTTCGAGGGCAATTTCCTGACCTCCGACCTCGCGAGGCATGCGCGCTTTCGCGAGCTTCAGTCAGCCGCTCCCAACGCGACGATCCGCGAGCCGACTTATGGGTGGGTGCGCGCTGCGACCGAGGCGATGGACGATCTTCACCGGCCCGGACGTTTCGAAAATCTTAAGACTCCGGTCCTGATCGTTTCGGCGGGAAACGATCATTTCGTCCGCTCCAGCGACCATCGCTGGATCGCCGCACGCTCTCCGCTGATTGAAAATGCGGTCATCGACGGCGCGCTTCACGAAATCCTGATGGAGCGCGACGAGTTGCGCAACCGCTTCTGGGCGCTGTTTGACGCCTTCATCGAACCGAGGATCGCCGGCGCGCCGATCGCAAAAGAATAGCAGCAGCTTCCCCGACCGGGCGCCAACCCATCCGTTTTTACCCACCGTTGAATTCGGGGAGAGAAATTATTTTCCCAAGGATCACGGTCGCATAGCCGCCGCAATCGCGTTACATTATCCCAGCGAGTGAACGGCGCGAGCGCGGAAAGCGCTTTCCTTAAAAGGAAAATTAAGCTCCGCCGCGTTAACCTTCTTGTGAGCGGCCTGCCGGCCGGGCGTCGCCGATGCGCGAAGTCAACCTCAGGCAGGCGGGCGGAGACCTTTAAGGCAGCAAAAGACGCAAACAATACAGAGGTGAGTTCGAGTTTTCCGGGGTGCACTATGGCGAAAGCATTTGGCGATGCGCCGGTCTTGTCCGAAGCGGAGCCGGCTTGTTCTGAAAGTTTGCAATCCCACATGGGAAATGTGCGGAAGCCGAATGAGCGGCGCTTGAGAGGCGTCTCGTCCGGCGGAACGCGAAGAATAACTGGGGGCGGGGATCTGGCTGATCCGCGCCTTTTTTATTTTCAGGCGCTGCTCGACGGCGACCGGTTCTTCAGCGGCGGTGGGCGCTTCTAGCGAAAGCGCAAAACAAGCAAGTGAGGGTTTAGGACATGACCGAAAAACTCGACGTATTCGACCTCTTCTCCGAGAGCTACTCAAAGGTGCGACAAGAGGCGATGAGCCTTCGCGATTATCTGCTCGGCTGCCGCGACGATATGATGCTGTACGCGTCGCCGGCAGAGCGCATGGTCAAAGCGATCGGCGAACCCGAGCTCATCGATACGTCGAAGGACCCGCGTCTGTCGCGCATCTTCTTCAACCGGACGATCCGCCGCTATAAAGCGTTCGACGGATTTTACGGGATGGAAGATACGATCGAGCGGATCGTTTCCTATTTCCGTCACGCCGGACAAGGGCTCGAAGAAAAGCGCCAGATCATTTACCTTCTGGGACCGGTCGGCGGCGGCAAGTCCTCGATCGCCGAGCGCTTGAAAGACCTGATGGAGGTCAGCCCGATTTATGTTCTAAAGGCGGGGAAAGAGATTTCGCCGGTCTTTGAAAGCCCGCTCGGCCTCTTCCAGTCCGAAGATCTAAAGTCGCTGCTCGCTGACAAATACGGGATCGAAAAGCGCCGCCTCACGAGCGTCATGAGCCCGTGGGCGATGAAACGCCTCGACGAATTCGGCGGCGACATTT
>JBBTJH010000157.1:0-3720 GCA_038059555.1 Pseudomonadota bacterium
TTGCCGAGCAGGAAATGACCTCGGTTGATTTCAAACTGCGCGATGAACTGCTTGTTCTCGCGTTCGACATTGTTGTCGGTGACGCCGCGCCGCGGGAGCAGCATCCGCCCAAAGGTCGCAAGATAGATGACGCCGACCAGCGCGATCATGCCGCCAAGCGGCGTCAGGTCGAAAAAGCCGATCTCTTCGCCGGTCGCGTCGTGAAAGACGCCGGCGGCGAGGATGTTGGTCGAGGATCCGATCAGGGTCGTCATGCCGCCAAGCAGTGCGAGGAAAGAAAGCGGCATCAGCACGCGGGAGGGAGCAACGCCGCTCGCCGCCGCCATCGCCGCGATAATCGGCAAGAACATCACGACGACCGGCGTGTCATTGATGAAGGCGCTGCTGATGAGAACGACGATCAACGTCACGCCCAGCATCAAGACCTTGAACCTGCCGGCGCCGTTGACGAGAAACCTTGTCGGCAGCTCCATCGTTCCCGATTGGTAGAGCCCTTGGCTCAGCATCAGGAGGCTCATGATCGCGAGGAGGGCGGGATCGGCAAAGCCCTCAAGGATCGTGGAGGTCGTGATGATTTTCGCGCCGCCCGCATCCAGCAACGGGGCAATCTGGAACAGCAGCAAGAACGCCGCGACAGCCGCGATCGACACCAGCTCCATCGTAAAGCGGTCGCTGACGAAGGCGCCGATGGCGATCGCAAGGATCGCGAGCGACGCCCACATTTGCCAGGGCGACGCCATGATCACGGCAGGGAGGCTGGCGGCGAGGTCCATGTTGTTCCTTCGGGCGGCGGTCCGCGCTTTTTATTTGCCGTGATTGATGCTACCGGCACAAGCCGAAGGATTAGGTTACGTTGTATCAACGGCTCGGAACAGGTTGGCGCCGAGGGCGCACCGACAGGCAATGCAGGCGCGCTCGGCGATGACAGACCCATTCAGGCCCTTGAAAAACGCGTTTGGCCGGTTTGAGACAGGCGTCGCTGTTGCGGCATGCGCTAATGCGCGCGGCGATTTTACGGCGATCACGATCAATTCGTTCACCTCGGTTTCGCTCGATCCTGCGCTCGTTCTCTGGTGCATCGAGGCGAAAGCCTCGACCTTTGCGGACTTTTCGGCGGCGTCCTCCTATTCGATCAGCATTTTGAGCGACGCCCAGCAATCCGTGTCCGAACGGTTCGCGTCGCATTTGCCGGCGCCCTTGACGCCTGCGGAATATGAAATCTGGAAGACCGGCGCGCCGGTCCTGAAACAGCGCCTCGCCGGCTTTGATTGCGAAGTCGTCGATCGTCACCGCTCCGGCGACCATGTGATCCTTGTCGGAAAAGTCGTCGCCTTCGATTCGAACGCGGGGGCGCCGCTCACTTATTTCGCGAGCCGGTACGGAAAAGGGCCGCACACGGATTAGCTAAGGAGCGCAGTCGCGCAATGAAACTTGCCTTTCTTGGACTGGGCGTCATGGGCTTTCCGATGGCGGGGCATCTCGCGGCGCGCGGGCATGACGTCGTCGTCTATAACCGCACAGCGCAAAAGGCGGCGCAGTGGACGGCGCGGCACAAGGGGCGGGCAGCCGAAGACCCGGCGACCGCCGCCGCCGGAGCCGAGATGGTCTTTTCCTGCCTTGGCGACGATCCGGACGTTGAAGCGGTGATGACGGCCGCCGCCCCCGCGATCGGCCGGGGCGCCGTCATTGTCGATCACACGACGGCGAGCCCGCGGCTTGCCCGGCTTCTCGCGGAAAGGTTCGCCGCCGCCGGCGCCGGCTTTGTCGATGCGCCCGTCTCGGGCGGGCAGGCGGGCGCCGAGGGCGGCAAGCTCTCGATCATGTGCGGCGGGGAAGCGGCGGACGTCGAACGGGCGAGGCCGGTGATGGAAGCCTATGCCGCCCGGATCGTCCATATCGGCCCTTCAGGTCACGGGCAGCTTTGCAAAGCGGTCAACCAGATCTGCATCGCCGGCGTCCTTCAAGGGCTCGCCGAGGGGGTCCATTTCGCCCGCTCAGCAGGACTTGACCTTGACCGCGTGCATGAGGCGATCTCGGGCGGGGCCGCCCAGTCCTGGCAGATGAATAACCGGATGAGGACCATGGCCGAAGACAAATTCGACTTCGGCTTTGCGGTCGACTGGATGCGCAAGGACCTTCGGATCGCCCTTGAAGACGCAAGGGCGAGCGGCGCGAGGCTGCCGCTCACGGCGCTCGTTGACCAGTTTTACGCCGACGTCCAGGCGATGGGCGGCGGCCGGCTCGACACATCGAGCCTCTTAAAACGGCTGAAATAGCAAGAAATGACGATCGGGCGCGCGGAGGCCCGGCGCTCCTTCGTTTCATTAAAGTATCATTAAAAATTTCTCACAAAACCCTCGACTCCGGGTGATTCGAATTGTAATTATATAACTCTCAGTCGGGTTGGGTGGTCCGGCGGGGTATCTCACAGACTTCTGGCGGTTTTGTGCAGAAGGCGTTTGCGGAAGGGCGCGTAAACAATGTTATCGATCGCTGCGACGGTCGGCATCGTGAGCTTGGGGCTCCTGCTGATCGCGGTTATCGGTTTGCTTCGTCAGCTGGGGGCGGGTGAAGCGGCCAAGGGTCTCCTCTTTCTCACTGGCGCGATTTTCGTGATTGTCATCGCGTCAACTTACGTTCCGGCGTTGCTCGGCGGGTTCTGAGCCGATCGGACCAGCATTCCAAAGACCGCCGCAGGTGAACAGCCCGCGGCGGTCTTTGCTTGTGCGCTGAATGATTGCGCGGCTATTTCGTGCAGCGCACAATCCTCCCGAACCTGAAATTCCGGAGGAAGAATGTCCGCGCTTCAAACCGCCCAGCCCGCCTGGAAAACCGACGATCTCGTCCTCTTCGAGGAGGAGGTCTACAAATTCTTCAGCCGCGAACTGACCCCCCATGTCGAGACCTGGCGCGATCAGGGAAAGGTCGACCGCTGGGCGTGGGAGAAGGCGGGGGCGGCCGGGCTCCTTTGCATGTCGATGCCGGAAGAATATGGCGGCGCCGGCGGCACCTTCGCGCATGAACAGATATTCTGCGAACAGCAGGTGAGGGCCGGCGTCGAGGGCTTTGGCGCGGGGCTCCATAATTGCATCGTCGCGCCCTACATCAACCATTACGGCACCGAGGAACAAAATAAGCGCTGGCTGCCGCGCATGGCGAGCGGCGAGCTGATCGGCGCCATCGCCATGACAGAGCCCGGCACGGGGTCCGACCTTCAGGCGGTGAAGACGACAGCGATCAAGCGCGGCAATCAATATGTCGTCAACGGCTCGAAAACCTTCATCACCAACGGTCAGACCGCAAACCTCATCATCGTCGTCGCGAAAACCGATCCGTCGGAGGGCGCGAAAGGCGTCTCGCTGATGGTCGTTGAAACCGATGACGCCGACGGCTTCAAACGCGGGCGCAATTTGAAGAAACTCGGCAACAAGGCGCAGGACACGTCGGAACTTTTCTTCGACGAGGTGAAAATTCCGGCCGACAACCTGCTCGGCACGGAAGAGGGCCAAGGCTTTTTCCAGCTGATGCAGCAATTGCCGCAAGAACGCCAACAGATCGCCGTCATCGCAATTGCCGCGATCGAACGCGCGCTCGAATTGACGATCGCCTACACCAAGGAGCGCCAAGCCTTCGGCCGTCCGGTGTTCAATTTCCAGAACACGCAATTCAAACTCGCCGAATGCAAAGCGAAAGCGACGATGGCGCGCGTCTTCGTCGACT
>JBBTJH010000158.1:0-6828 GCA_038059555.1 Pseudomonadota bacterium
CTCGGAGCGCTCGCTTCGGTTGTGTGGATCGCCTATAAACAGGGCGTCAGGAATGGTCAGGCGCAGGGCGGCACGCCCTATGTCCAGGCGGATCCAGAGCCCCTCAAAATTGAAAACACTGTCGCCGACAACGCCAATGGCGGCGATCTCGCGGTCTATGACCGCCTCGGCGGAGAGCAAACCGACCCCGTCGAAGTGATCGCCGAAGGACCCGAAGAACCGGTGACGCGCGGCTCAGAAGACCCGATCGCGGCGATCGCCGCGAGCACCGGAACTCCGCCGGTCGATGATGCGGTGGCGGACCGGATAACGAAACTCGCGCAAGCTGAGGAAGCCGCCGTCACTGGGCCGGCGGTTGCCGCGACGACGCCGGCGGCCAAACCCGAGGCGAAACCCGCGACGGCGCCGACATCGGCCAGCACGGCGACGCCAAAGGCCGAAACGCCAAAGCCGACGGTCACCTACCGCACGGGCGGCGCGCTGACGGGCTCGCACCTTGTCCAGATCGGCGCGTTCCGCTCGCAAGCGGAAGCCGACGGCCAGTGGAGCAAGCTGCAAGGAAAACTCGGCTCTTATATGGACGGCAAGTCGCAAGACGTCGAACGCGCCGACCTTGGCGACAAGGGCACGTTTTACCGCCTGCGCATTGGGCCGTTCGCATCGTCTGACGACGCCAAGACCTATTGCGCGGGGCTTAAAGAGCGCGGGACGGACTGCCTCATCAAGGCGAAGTAACAGAATTTATGCCGCGCGCGCTCATCCTCGATTGCGAAGGCGCGCGCCCGACCGCCGACGAAAAAGCGCTCTATCGCGACGCCGATCCGTGGGGGTTCATTCTTTTCGCGCGGCATTGTCCGTCGGCGGATGATGTGGCGGCGCTCTGCGCCGAATTGCGCGAAAGCGTCGGCCGCGATGCGCCGATCTTGATCGATCAGGAAGGCGGGCGCGTCGTGCGCATGAAGCCGCCGGTCTTTCCAGAGCACCCGTCGCCCGCAACGTTCGGCAGGCTCTGGAAGCTCGATCCGAAAAAAGCGGTCGAGGCCGCACGGCTCAACGCCATGCTGCTCGGGCGGATGTGTTCAGGCCTTGGCGTCAATATCAACTGCGCGCCGATGCTCGACGTCCCGCAACAAGACAGCGACAAAGTCGTGATCGGCGACCGCGCCATCGCGACCCATGTCGATCAGGTGATCGCGCTAGGCCGCGCGGTGATGGAAGGCTTGATCGACGGCGGGGTTTTGCCGGTCATCAAGCACATGCCGGGGCATGGCCGCGCGACCATCGACAGCCATTACGGGCTGCCGCACATCGTCGCGTCAAAACGCGATCTGCGCGAAACGGATTTCCCGCCGTTCCGGGCGCTCAGCGACGCGCCAATCGGCATGACCGCGCATATCGTTTACGAGGCCTATGACCGCGACCAGTGCGGGACGATGTCGAGGACGATCATCGACGACGTCATTCGCGGCGAGATCGGCTTTGACGGTCTTCTCGTCACCGACGATTTGAAGATGAAGGCGCTCGGCGGGCCGGTCGGCGAGCGGGTCACGCGCTCTCTGGCGGCCGGCGCCGATATCGCCTGCTGCTGCAATTTTTCTCTCGCCGAGATGGTTGAAGCGGCGGACGCCGCGCCTCTTCTTTCAGGGAAATCTCTCGAACGGGCGCAAAAAGCCCTAGCGGCCGCGCCAAAACCCGCCTTGCGGGCCGATAGTTTGAGGGATTATGAGCGGCTGGCGGGCCTCATCAAACCGGCGCTGGTTGGTTAGAGCGTCGGGCGTAGGGCGGGGTTCACCCCGCCGCTTCGATCCCGGCGGCGCGGGCGACGAAAGCGTGGTCACGTAATATCATGCCCAATTACCGACGCCTCTACGCCGACGGCGGGACCTACTTCCTGACGGTCTGCCTCGCCGACCGGCGAGACGATTTGCTCACGCGCGAAATCGGCCTGTTGCGTGCAGCTTGGCGCGACGTCGCTGCGGCGCGGCCTTTCGAAACAGTCGCAGCGGTCGTCTTGCCCGAGCACATGCATTTCCTCTGGCGTCTGCCGGATAACGATCACGACTTTCCCTCGCGCCTCTCTCAATTGAAAGCGGGTTTCACGCGGCGCCTGCCTGAAAGCTCCAAGAACGGCGCACGAAAGGGAGAGCGCGGCGTCTGGCAATCAAGATTTTGGGAACATGTGATCAGGGACGATGAAGACCTGTCGCGGCATGTCGCCTATATTCACTGGAACCCGGTGAAACATGGCCTTGTCGCAGACCCCGATGAGTGGCCGTTCTCGACGTGGCAAGATTGGAAAAAGGAATACGGGCGACCGATCGACGTTCCGCCCGAGAATTGGCAAGCGGAGCATCTCGGCGAGGCCTGAAGAGGCGGGGTGAACCCCGCCCTACGGGCCCCGGGACGACACGGATGGGACCGGCTTTTGCGGCGATGCGGTTGCTTTCGTATAACCGCCGGACCAATAAAACGATGGGGTCGGCGGAGAATCACTCTTTAGGTGCGTAGATGACCGAAGAAGCGATGATAGCGGGCGGACAGACTGGCGCGATTGGCGGCGACGAGCCGTTCGATGCGCCGGTGCGCGGGCCTGCAGCCGAGGCCGACATCGACTCGTTGATCGTCAATCTCGACGGGTATGAAGGCCCCTTGCACGTCCTTCTCGATCTCGCGCGGACGCAGCGCGTCGATATCCGCAAGATCTCGATGATCCGCCTTGTCGATCAATATCTCGAATTCATCGCAGCCGCCCGCGCAAAAAGTCTGGAGCTTGCGGCCGATTATCTCGTGATGGCGTCGTGGCTTACCTATCTCAAATCGAAAATGCTGATCCCGGCGCCTGACGACGGCTCCGGCGAGCCGACGGCCGATGAGATGGCGGCGCGCCTCGCGTTTCAGCTTCAGCGACTGGAAGCGATGCGCAAAGCCTCGCTGCAATTGTTCGCGCTTCCGCAGTTTGGAACCCACTTCTTTGCGCGCGGGCTTCCAGAAGGCGTGCGCGTCCTGAAAACGCCGCTCTGGCAGGCGGAGCTTTTTGAACTCCTGCAGGCCTATACGCGCCAGCGCGTCGCGACGGTCGATCGCACCTACAAGCTCGATCTCCCGAAAGTCTTTTCAATCGAGGACGCGCGCGCGCGGCTGCAGCGCATTCTCGGCGCCATTCCCGAGTGGACCGAATTGTCCGCCGTCTCGCCGGCGAAGGGGATTGACGCGCCGGCATCGTCGGTCGTCGCGAGCTCGTTCAACGCCGCGCTTGAATTCGCCAAGAACGGTTTTCTTGAAATCCGACAGCTCGCCCATTTCGAACCGATCTACATTCGCCAGCGCCGCGACGCGGATGCGGCGCTTTCCGGGCCAAGGGAGGTCCAAAATGACGCCAATGGATGAAACCGCCCTCGACGACGGGCGCGCCCGGAATTTCGAGACGATGGATATTCGCGAGGCGCAAGAAGCGCTTGCCGAGGAAATTGAAGAGATGGCCGACGAAGAACTGGAAGCGGAAGAAATCGCGGGCGAGGCGGTCGATGCGCTGGAACAAGACGCCGCCGACGCCGTCTGGTCAGCCGCGCAGATGGCCGAGCACCTTCGCATGGCCGAAGCGCTTTTGTTTGCAGCCGTCGAGCCGCTCGACGATGAGGCGATCGCCGCGCGCCTTCCCGCCGGCGCCGATGTGAAGCTGCTGATCGAGACCTTGGCGCTGCAATATGAAAATCGCGGCGTCGTGTTGTCGATGGCGGCGGGCAAATATCGCTTCGTGACGGCGCCTGATGTGGCGCATGTTCTCGAAAAAGAAAAAATCGAACCGAAAAAACTGACGCGCGCCGCGCTCGAAACGCTGGCGATCATCGCCTATCACCAGCCCTGCACGCGGGCGGACATCGAAGACGTCAGGGGCGTCGCCGTGTCGCCGGGATCGCTCGATCAGTTGATGGAAATCGGCTGGATCAGGATGCGCGGGCGCCGCCGCTCGGCGCCGGGACGTCCGCTCCTTTACGGAACGACGCAGTCTTTCCTCGAGCATTTTAACCTTGAAAGCGTCGCCGACCTTCCGGGCATGGCCGATCTTAAAGCTGCGGGTCTTCTCGACGCGCGCCTGCCGCCGGGCTTTACGGTGCCGGCGCCATCCGACGAGCTCAGCGAGGACGATTTCGAGGGGATGGAAGACGAGACCGAATTCGTCACTGACTTCCACGAGGAAAGCCCCGTCGAAGAGGATGCTTGACTGGGCGCAATTGCGCTGCGCCCGCCAAGCGCCTAAGTAAATCCCATCTTTAAAAGGAGGCCTCCATGGCCGTCGGTCCCTGGCAAATTCTGATTGTCGTCGTTCTTGCTGTTCTGCTCTTTGGCGGCGGCGGGAAGATTTCTTCGCTCATGGGGGATTTCGCTAAAGGAATCAAAGCGTTCCGAAAAGGTCTTCAGGACGAGGATAAGTCTCTTGAGGACAAAAGCGACAAGCCGGCTGAATCCAAGGACGGCGCGCATTAGCGGCCGCTGACTGGGCGAGGGCGGCATGAATCTTTTGCCGGGCATCGGATTTTTTGAAATCGTCGTGGTGGCGGTGGTCGCGCTGATCGTCGTCGGCCCGAAGGATCTGCCGCGCCTGATGCGCCTTGCCGGACGCGCCGTCGCGCAGGCAAAGCGCATGGCGTCCGAATTCACTTCCGCCTTCAACCAGATGGCCCGCGAGGGCGAGATGGAGGAAATGCGCAAGGAAATCGACGCCCTCAAACGCAACAATGTCATCTCCGAAACGCGGCGCTCGATCGAGGACGCGGTGCGCCCGGTTGAAAAATCCGTGCGCAGCGAAGTTGCGGATATCAACCGCGCGGGCGCCGGCTCTGTGACGGAACGCGCCGAGTGAGCCTTCCGGTCAAACAAGAAGCGCCGAAGAAGGAAGAAGACGAGGTCGCAGCTTCCGCCGCTCCGCTCATCGATCATCTGACCGAACTGCGCGAGCGGATGATCATTTCGACCGTCGCCTTCGCGATCGCCTTCGCGATCTGCTTTCTGTTTTCAAAACAGATATTCAATGTGCTGATCATTCCCTTCGTCGACGCGGTCGGGAAAGCGACGGGGGGCAAAGACCCGACGCTTTATTTCGCGCCGCTCGAATTCTTCTTCACGCGCGTGCGCCTAGCGATTTTCGCCGCCGTCGTCGTCGCGTTTCCCGTGCTCGCCTTTCAGGCGTACCGCTTTGTCGCCCCCGGACTTTACAAGCGGGAGCGCAAGGCGGCCGCGCCCTTCCTCATTGCGATGCCGGTGCTGTTCTCTCTCGGCGCGAGCCTTGTCTATTTCGTGATGATGCCGTTCATCATGCGTTTTGCCGTCGGGTTCGAGGCGGATGCGGGGAGCGACGCGCCCGCGAATTTTGAATTGCTGACGCGCGTCGGCGATTATCTTTCTCTGGTGACGACCTTGATGCTCGCCTTCGGCATCGCCTTCCAGCTTCCGGTGTTCCTGACCTTGCTCGCGCGCGCCGGCGTCATCAATTCATCGATGCTGGTCGAGTACCGCCGCTTTGCGATCGTCCTTATTTTCATCATCGCCGCGATCTTGACCCCGCCGGACCCTTTTAGCCAGATTGTCCTCGGCTCGTGCATCATCGCGCTCTACGAGGTCTCGGTGATCTCGGTCCGCATGGCGGAAAAGAAGGTCAAGGAGGCGAACGAGGCGGCGGCAACCTCCGCTTAGGAACTCGCCGCTAGGCTGAGGTCGAGCCGAACCCCCTGGAGCGCTCCATGGCCTATTCTTACTTGCGCGCCGATTGCGTCATCTCGACGATTGAAAACATCGTCTTGCGAATTGGCGAGCGCTTCCCCGATTCCGGACTGAAGAAAGTCGCCGAAGAACTTTCCTCGACAGCGCGCATCTGCGCGGCCGAAGCCGAGCGCCTTTCGAAGCCGCAGCGCTGGATCAGGGCAGGGGTCTATGGCGTCTGGACGCTCGGCGCGGCGGCCGCCGCCTGGCTCATCACCGGATTGCACTACGAAGGGTTCGACTGGAACGCGACGAGCTTCATCCAGGTACTGGAGCCGGCGATGAACATCGCTGTCCTCGTCGGCATCGGCGTCATCACGCTCGGGCGTCTGGAAGAGCGCTACAAACGCGCGAGAGCGCTCGCTTATCTCCATCGCCTTCGCTCGATCGCGCATGTCGTCGACATGCATCAGCTGACGAAAGACCCGTACAAGAAATCGCGGATGCTGCCGGAAACGCCGCACTCGCCAAAGAGCGCGCTTTCGGGCGCCATGCTCGAGCGCTATCTCGATTATTGCAGCGAACTTGCCGCGCTCACCGGAAAACTCGCCGCGCTCCTCGCGCAAAGCTGCAAGGACGGCGAGGTCGTCGCGGCCGCGAGCGATGTCGAGGATCTGACAACCGGCCTCTCGCGCAAGATCTGGCAAAAGATCATGGTCATCGGGCGCGGCGAGGATGACGCGGCCGAGAGCGGCGGCCCGGCGTAGGGGCGCCCGCAAAACGCTGGACGTCAGCCGTTCGGCTCGCTATGGCGGGCGCATGAGCGACATCATCGTAAAAGACAGCAACGGCAATATTCTCGCGGACGGCGACAGCGTCACCTTGACCAAAGACCTCAAGGTCAAGGGGTCGGGCGGCGCTTCCCTGAAGCGCGGCGCCAAGATCAAGAACATCCGCCTCACCGACAACCCGGCCGAAATCGAGTGCAACGCGCCGGGGATCAAGGGCCTCGTCCTCAGGACGGAGTTTTTGAAGAAGGCGTGAGGGGTGAATGGTGAATAGTGAATAGTGAATTGTGAATAGTTAGAAGAAAGAGCCCCCTCAGTCACGCTTCGCGTGACAGCTCCCCCG
>JBBTJH010000159.1:0-4519 GCA_038059555.1 Pseudomonadota bacterium
CGCCCGGTCAGCTCTCGGTCGAAACGAACCGCAAAACGATCCAGCATCTTGAAGGCGGGGTCATCAGCAAAATTCACATCAAGGAAGGTCAGGAAGTCAAAGCGGGCGATCTCCTCGTCGATCTCGACGACACGGTGACGAGAGCCAATGTCGATCTCTTGACCGCGCAGCTCTCCGAAGGAATCGCGCGGCTTGCGCGCCTTCTCGCCGAGCGCGACGGGCAGGGCGCTATTCCAGACGATTCGATCGCCTTCGCGATGGCGCCGAAGGATCTAGATTATTCCAGCAATCTCGAAGGCCAGAGCAGGCTGCTCGAAGCGCGCGAGGCGACGAAGAAAACCCAGATTGCGCTCCTTGGCGAGCGCATCGTCCAGCAGTCAAAGCGCATTCAGGGGTACGCGACGCAGGTCAAATCGCTGCGCGAACAATCGCGCCTCGTCGGCGAAGAGCTTGACGGCGTCAAACGCCTCAACGCCGAAGGCTTTGCGCCGATGACGCGGGTGCGCGAGCTTGAGCGGATGAGGGAAGCGATCGCCGGCCAGCAAGGCCAGCTTGTCGCGTCAAGCGCTGAATCTGAAAGCGTCATCTCCGAAGCCAAGCTCGAAATCGAGCGGCTGAAACAGCAGTCGCGGGAAGACGCGATCAAGGAATCGCAGGATCTCGAAGTTCAGATATCCGGATTGACCGAGCGACGCACGGCCGCGCTCGATGCGCTGAAGCGCTCCGAAATCAGGGCGCCGGAAGACGGCATTGTGATGGGCCTGATGGTGCACACCGTCGGCGGCGTGATCACGCCCGGAACTCCCGTGATGGATATTATCCCGAAGGGCGACGCGCTTCTCGTCGCCGCGCGCATTTCCCCGCGCGACGTCGACAAAGTGAAGCCGGGACAAGAAGCGGTCATCCGCTTTTCCGCCTTCAACGCGCGCGTGACGCCAGAAGCGATCGGATCGGTGCGTCAGGTCAGCGCCGACAATTTCGTCGACAAGGCGACCGGCGCCGCCTATTTTCTCGTTTTCATCGATCTGCCGCCCAAGGAAGAACTCGACAAAATATTGAGGGGACAGGTGTTGCAGCCCGGCATGCCGGCCGAGAGTTTCATTCGCACCGGCGCGCGCCCGGCGATCAGTTATCTGTTAAAGCCGCTGACGGATGCGTTCTCGCGCTCCATGCGCGAGGAGTGACGGGCGGGATGAAGATCCTTTTTCTGCACGACAATTTTCCGGCGCAGTTCGGCCCGATCGGCGAGTATCTGGCGAAAAAAGGATGGGAAGTCGCTTTCGGCACGCAGCGGCAAGGCTCTCTCTCGCCGAACATGAAAGTCTTCAATTACAAGCCGCATCGCGAGGTGACAAAAGGCGTTCACCCATACGCAGCGACCTTCGAAAAGGCGACGATCAACGGCCAGGCTGTCGCGCGCGCCTGTCTCGACTTGAAGAAAAGCGGATTCGTTCCGGACGTGATGATGGCGCATTCGGGCTGGGGGCCCGGCATGTATCTGAAAGACGTTTTCCCGGACGCGCGTTATATCGGCTATTTTGAATGGTATTATCAGCCGGTAGGACCCGATGTCGCTTTCATGAAGGGCGAGGGCGCGCGCTCGGAAGACGAATTGCTGCGGACGCGCGGGCGCAACGCGCCGATTTTAACCGACCTTGCCGCCTGCGATTACGGCATTGTGCCGACCGAGTATCAACGGAGTCAGTTCCCGCCGATCCTCGCGGACAAGCTGAAAACGCTGCATGACGGCGTCGATGTCGCGACCTACGCGCCAAAGCCCGGCGCGAAGCTCGTGCTGCCGAACCTCGATCTGTCGGGCGCAAGCGAGATCGTCACTTATGTCGCGCGCGGGATGGAGCCATATCGCGGTTTTCCCGAATTCATGGCCGCGATTGCGGAAGTGATGCGCCGGCGCCCTGAGGCGCATGTCGTCATCGTCGGCGAGGATCGCGTCGCTTACGGCAAAAAACTCCCCGAGGGCGACAGCTGGAAAAAGCGTATGCTGGCGCAGCACAGTTTCGACGAAAAGCGGCTGCACTTCACCGGACTTATTCCGCGCGACCAGTATCTGAAAGTGCTGCAGGCCTCGTCCGTGCACGTCTATCTGACGGTGCCGTTCGTCCTCTCATGGTCGATGATGGAATCAATGAGCGCCGGCTGCGTCGTGCTGGGGTCAGAAACCGATCCCGTCAAAGAGCTGATCGAGGACGGAAAGAACGGTCTTCTCGTTGATTTTTATAACGTCCAGGCGATCGCGCGCGCCATCGTCCGCGTGCTCGAAGACCCGGAAAAATACGCGGGCGTCAGAGCGGCCGCGCGCCGGACGATTGTTGAGAAATACAGCGCGGAAGATATTTATGCGCGCAAGGAGAGGATGTTTGCGGGGGAGGAGTGAAGTGGTGAATGGTGAATTGTGAATGGGTAGTAGGAAAATCTTCTCTTGCTTACGGCCCATCGCCCATCGCCCATTCACCATTCACCATTCACCATTCCCTCACTTCACCTTCCATTCCGGCCGGACGAAATGGCACGTATAGCCTTCCGGATATTTCTCGAGATAATCTTGATGGTATTCTTCCGCGTCCCACCATTTTCCGGCGGGAACGATCTCGGTCACGACCTTGCCCGGCCAGCGGCCTGAGGCGTCGATCTCGGCGATGGTTTTTTCTGCTTCCGCTTTTTGTTCCGCGTTGAGGTAGAATATCGCCGAGCGGTATTGCGAGCCGATGTCGTTGCCCTGACGGCCCGCCGTCGAGGGATCGTGTATCTGGAAAAAGAAGTCGAGAAGCGCACGGTACGTCGTTTTCGAGGGATCATAAGCGATGCGGATCGCTTCGGCGTGGCCGGTCTTGCCGGTCTTCACGTTCTTGTAGTCGGGATTGTCGAGCGCGCCGCCGGTGTAGCCGACGACAGTTTCAACAACGCCCGGCAATTTGCGGATCAAATCCTCCATGCCCCAGAAGCACCCGCCGGCGAGGATGGCGATGGATGTCGATGTCATGCGTTGTTCCTTTATTGAGTGCGTAGTGCGTAGGTCGTAGTGCGTAGGGAGTTGAGATGCGCTGCCTACGCACTACGACCTACGCACTACGCACTAACTTGCTCCAAACTCCCGGCCCGCCAGATAGCGCTCCGCTTCCAGCGCCGCCATGCAGCCCATGCCGGCGGCGGTCACCGCCTGGCGATAGATGTCGTCGGTGACGTCGCCCGCCGCATAGACGCCGGGAACGCCGGTCTCGACCGATCCCGGCTTTACAATCAGATAGCCATTCTCCTTCATCGGCAATTTGCCGGCGAACAGCTCCGTCGCCGGCTTGTGACCGATGGCGATGAAGACGCCGTCAGTTTTCAATTCCCTCAAAGCGCCGGTTTTCGCGTTTTTCAAGCGCGCGCCGGTGACGCCCGGAGGATTTTCATCCCCTAAAATTTCCTCGAGCTGATGATCCCAGACGATTTCGACATTGGGTTTGGCGTGCAAGCGATCCTGCAGAATTTTCTCGGCGCGGAAATGATCGCGGCGGTGGACGATCGTCACCGATTTTGCGAGCCCCGAGAGATAAAGCGCTTCTTCGACGGCCGTGTTGCCGCCGCCGATGACGATGACGTCCTTGCCGCGATAGAAAAATCCGTCGCAGGTCGCGCAGGCCGAGACGCCAAAGCCCTGAAACTTTTTCTCGGAGGGGAGGCCGAGCCATTTCGCCTGCGCGCCGGTTGAAATGACGAGCGCGTCGGTCTCGTAAATCTCGCCGCTATCGCCTTTCAGTGTGATCGGCTTTTTCGTGAGATCGATATCGACGACGAGGTCCGCGACGAATTCGGCGCCGACATGCTCCGCCTGTTTTTGCATTTGCTCCATCAGCCACGGGCCCTGAATGACGTCGGCAAATCCAGGGTAGTTTTCAACATCGGTCGTGATCGTCATCTGCCCGCCCGGCTGCAAGCCGTGGACGACAACGGGCTTTAGCCCGGCGCGCGCGGCGTAAATGGCGGCGGTCAAGCCGGCGGGGCCGGAGCCAAGGATCAAGAGGCGCGTTTTCATGGTCATCCTTTTTGGAGTCGGCATTTGGGGTGATCGCCGCGCCTTCGCAAGGCGAGGCGGGCAACCTCGCAGAGGTGTTACCAAGGATGCTGTTCCGGTTCCAGCCGCCTAGAAAGCCCGCTTGCGAGGCGGGCCATAATCGAATCGGCAATCTTTCCGCGCATAAAGCTTCGGGACGAGCCTGTCCGGCAATTGTTCGTAGACACCTAGCATGTCAACGCCCGCAACATAGACGTTTCCTTTATCGTCAATCGCAACATCCTGAGCGCGTTGAACAAGCTTACCCGCATCGAGGTAGCGTTCACGATAGACCGGAATATTATACCGGACGACCCGATCTTTCCCGACAACTAGCAAACCGTAATTTGTGAGACCGACAAGCAACCCGTCACGATATGCGATTTTATTGACTGCTGAGCTTGCAAAGTATGTAACGCCATCGACAACCCAGTAGTCCTTCGACCGAAGTTCCACTGCTTC